>NZ_JBQSXM010000011.1:0-94053 GCF_052378285.1 Brachybacterium sp. AOP3-A1-3
AAGCCTTTCGGCTCTTTCGCTCCGGGGCAACCTCTATAACTTACGAGGTGCGGCTCTCCATGTCAACTCGGTGCGGTGTGATCCGCGCCTCCCTGACTTTCAGAGGGACCTGCATGCCTGCTCAGTACGGTTTTCTCGGTTCAACCTCTCGGCCGACCCTCGTTCCCGTTCTGCTGGGCACGAGGAAGAACATTACGCAGATCCCCGGGGACCGTCAAGCCAGAACGACCCTCTTGGCGGTGTCCTGCGCCACACCCGGTGCTGATTGAACATCACTGCAGGTCATGGGCCTGAACACCGCACTATCCGATCATGCAGAAGTCGTACTTCGAGGTGCGAGAGGCCTGGGGCCCCGCGACGGGCCGCCTCAGATGTGAGGCACGACCCCTCGGTGTAGCGCCACGATCCCCCCGCTGAGGTTGCGGAACTGGGCCTTCTCCAGCCCGGCCTCGACGAACCACGCGCGCAGAGACGTCTGATCCGGCCACTCGAGGATGGACTCCGCGAGGTAGTCATAAGCGTCCGCGCTCGTGGCGACGCGTCGGGCGACAGCCGGCAGCGCACGCAGCAGGTACTTCTCGTACACCGTCCGGAAGACTCGGGAGCTCGGCGTCGAGAACTCGCACACGACCACTCGCCCGCCGGGCTTCACGACCCTGGCCATCTCGGCGAGGGCGAGCTTCGGCTCATGGACATTGCGCAGACCGAAGGAGATGACTGCGGCGTCGAAGGAGTCATCGGTGAAGGGGAGGTGCTGAGCGTCGGCGCCGACGAACGGGACCGGGGCTCCGCGTCGACGTCCCTCGGTCATCATCCCCAAGGAGAAGTCCGCCGCGAGGACCTGGGCACCTGCGTGTGCGATCGCCGTCGAGGAGGTTCCGGTGCCGGCGGCGAGATCGAGAACGGTGCTGCCAGGCTCGACGCCGAGCGATTCGACCATCGCCTCCCGCCACATCCTGACCTGCCCCAGGGCGGCAACGTCGTTCATCAGGTCATAGCGCTTGGCGATGCTGTCGAACATCCCTGCGACGTCATACGGCTGCTTCTTGAGATCGGCACGGCTCATACCCCGATCTTCCCATGCCGGGCCGCTCGGCACGGACCGCTGCGAGGTACGGGTCGCGCCCCTGGCAGGATAGGAGGGCGTGCTGCCGGACCCGCCGGTGGCACTGCCCCCGCATCACGAGGAGTTACCAATGTCCGATGCCCGTACCGTCCGTGCCGACACGATCCGCGGTCTGTCGATCCCCCAGGGTCTGCTTCCCGCGGATGGTCGCTTCGGCTCCGGTCCCTCCCGCATCCGCGACGCGCAGATGGAGGCTCTGAGCTCTGTGTCCCGCACGGTCATGGGCACTTCTCATCGCCAGGCTCCGGTGAAGCAGTACGTCGGACGGATCCGTTCCGGCCTGCGTGAGCTGTTCTCCCTGCCCGAGGACTACGAGGTCGTACTCGGCAACGGCGGGTCGACCGCATTCTGGGACGTCGCCGCCTTCGGACTGATCGAGCACCGCTCACAGCATCTGGTGCTCGGCGAGTTCTCTCAGAAGTTCGCGAGCGAGGTCGCCGGTGCTCCGCATCTGGGTGAGCCGGAGGTCATCCTGGCGGATCCCGGTGCGTGCCCGATGCCGGCAGCTCGGGAGGACGTCGACGCCTACGCCTGGCCCCATAACGAGACCTCCACTGGAGTCATGGTCCCCGTGCGTCGGCCCGCCGGGGCGCGCGCTGATCAGCTCGTGCTCGTGGATGCCACCTCCGCGGCCGGTGGCGCGATGATCGACATCACGGAGACCGACGCCTACTACTTCGCGCCGCAGAAGGCCTTCGCCTCGGACGGCGCGCTGTGGCTGAGCATCCTCTCCCCCGCGGCGATCGAACGGGCCGAGCGCCTCGCAGCAGACACGCACCGATGGATCCCGTCGTTCCTCTCTCTGACCAGTGCGATCGACAACTCCCGCAAGGATCAAACGCTGAACACCCCGGCGGTGGCGACCTTGGTGCTCATGGCCGAGCAGATCGAGTGGATGCTCGCCCAGGGCGGCCTCGCCTGGGCTGATGCCAGGACCCGGACCACCAGCGGCATGGTGCAGGCCTGGGCCGCAGGGCGTGAGGAGATCACGCCGTTCGTCACCGAGCCCGAGGCTCGGTCCCAGGTGGTGACCACTCTGGACGTCGACGACTCGATCGATGCCACGGCCGTGACCTCCGTGCTCCGTGCGCACGGGATCGTCGACATCGAGCCCTACCGCAAGCTCGGCCGCAACCAGCTGCGCATCGCGACCTTCCCCGCAGTGGAAGAAGCTGACGTGTCGGCTCTGCTCGCTGTGCTCGACCACGTGCTCGACCACAGCGCCTGACCCCCACGCGGATCCGTACGACGTGCTCCGTCTCACCTGCGCTGCCCGGCCATCGGTGCCGATCGGCCGCACGATCTGCGCGTTCGGCACTACTGCGCGTCCGGCACTACTGCGTGGTCAGAACGTCTACGTGGTCGAACTTCTGCGTGGTCAGAACGTCTACGTGGTCGAACTTCTGCGTGGTCAGAACGTCTACGTGGTCGAACTTCTGCGTGGTCACACAGTCGTGGTCAACGTGGTGACGGCGTCCTGGCCAACGTGGTGACGGGGTCCTGGCCAACGTGGTGACGGAGTCCTGGTCAGTGAGGTCACGCAGCCGCGGTCAGCGGGGTGGATCGATGAGGGTGCGGCGCAGCAGCTCGGTCGCGGCACGGAGAGTCTCCCGCTCCTGGGGGTCGGCTGCCTCGATCCGGGTGCGGAGCCAGCCGTCGCGCTCGGCCCTGCCCTGGAGCACCACCTGCACACCGAGCTCGGTGAGCGTGACCAGCACCTGGCGGCCGTCGCCCGGGTGCGTCGAGCGCACGACGAGGCCCGCGTCCTCGAGCCGACCCAGGATCCGGGTCATCACCGGAGGGCTCACATGCTCGAACTCCGCGAGCGACCCCGGGGTCGACTCACCGGATCGGTCCAGGAACGCGAGCACCGAGAACTGCGACGCGGAGACCTCGTCCGACGCGGTGCGGGAGCGCAGGATGCGGGAAGAGACCAGCAGCACGCGACGCAGCTCGGCCGCCAGCTCGGAGACGTCGTCCTGTGCGACGTGCTCGTCCCCTGCCTGCGGCTCCCCCGTCGTCACAGCAGCAGGCCTTCGATCGCACCGCGCAGGAAGTACACGACGAAGAGCGCAGCGATCACATACATGAGCCAGTGCACCTCGCGGGCCTTCCCCCGCACGAGCCGGATCAGGACGTACATCAGGAAGCCGGCGCCCATGCCCACGGTGATCGAGTACGCGAACGGCATGAGGATGATCGTGAGGAAGGCCGGGAGGGCGACCTCGACATCGCTGAAGTCGATGTCCGTCACCTGCGTCATCATCAGGAAGCCGACCATCACCAGCGCCGGGGTCGCGGCCTCGTAGGGCACGAGTGCGACCAGCGGCGCGAGGAAGGTGGTCAGCAGGAACGCGACGCCGACGACGATCGAGGCCACGCCCGTACGAGCGCCTTCGGCCACGCCCGACGTGGACTCGACGAAGCTCGTGTTCGACGAGACGCCGCCGACACCGCCGGCGATCGCGGCGACGGAGTCCACGACGAGGATGCGCTGGGAGTGCGGCATGTCGCCCTCCTCATCGACCAGCCCGGCCTCCGAGGCGACGGCGACCATGGTGCCCATGGTGTCGAAGAAGTCCGCCAGCAGCAGGGAGAAGACGATGACGATCGCACCGATCCCGCCTGCGGCGGTGATGCCTCCGATGGGGTCGACCGTGAACAGGGTCGCGAAGTCCGGGGCCTGGATCGGGAACTCGCTGATGGCGGGCACGTTCATCGCCCACCCACCGGGATTGCCGGGATTCGTGTCATCGCCCGCGCTGAAGGCGCCGAGGTGGAGGAACCGCTCGAGGACTATCGAGAGGACGGTGGCGCTGACGATCGCGATGAGGATCGCGCCGGGCACCTTGCGCACCCACAGCACGAACATGAGCAGGAGGCCCGCGACGAACACGAAGGTGGGCCAGCCTGTGAGCGACCCGTCGTTGCCCAGCTGCACGGGGGTCCCGGAGGCGGTGGTCACGAACTTGGCGTTGAACAGGCCGAGGAAGGCGATGAACAGGCCGATCCCCACGCCGATGGCGGTCTTCAGGAAGGGCGGAACAGCCATGAACACCGCCCGGCGGAAGCCCGTGAGGACGAGGACGAGGATGACCACGCCCTCGAGCACCACGAGGCCCATCGCCCCGCCCCAGGTCATACCCGGCAGCGGCACCACCGAATAGGCGATGTAGGCGTTGAGCCCGAGCCCGGTCGCCAGGGCGAGCGGGAACTTGGCCCACGCCCCCATGAAGATGCTCAGGAGCCCGGCGATCAGCGCGGTGCCGGCAGCCACCGCCGGGAGGTTGGGCTCTGCGCCGCCACCGAGGAACTGCCCGGTCGAGTCCGGGACGGTCCCGATGATCAGCGGGTTCAGCACCACGATGTAGCACATCGAGAAGAAGGTGACGAGCCCTCCGCGGAGCTCACGGGAGAGGGTCGACCCTCGCTCGGAGATCCGGAAGAACCGGTCGAAACCGCTGCGAGGCGCTGCGACAGCACCCGAGGACGGCGGGGACGAAGGAGGTGAGGAGGGGGGCGAGGAGGGGTCGGCCTGCATCATGGGAGCGATCGTATCCGGCTCCCGCCGACGCATCCGCCCCTGTTCCGGATCCTCAGCTGTGACGTGCGACCGGGTTCTCCGCCTCGAGGCGGCGAGCGTAGCGGTAGTAGTCGGCGAGCTCCAGCTGCGAGGCGGCCGCCTCGTCGACCACGACGACCACGTCGGGGTGCAGCTGGAGGCTGGAGGCCGGCCACCGCGCGCTGATCGCGCCCTCGGCGAGATGCGCGACCGCTTCCGCCTTGTGCTCCCCCGAGGCGGTCAGAACGATCCTGCGCGCATCGCGGATGGTCCCCAGTCCCTGGCTGAGCGCCCGGACCGGGACGTCCGCCGCATCGTCGAAATAGCGGGAGTTGTCGGCGATCGTGCTCTGTGCCAGCCCCACCACACGCGTGCGCGAGCCGAGCGAGCTGCCGGGCTCGTTGAAGGCGATGTGTCCGTTGGACCCGATGCCGAGGATCTGGAGATCCACTCCCCCTGCCGCGGAGATCCGCGCGTCATAGGAGGCGGCCTCCGCGGCCGGGTCGGCGGCGTCGCCGGCGGGCGAGACCACCGCGGCGTCATCGATGTCGATGTGCGACGTGAAGTTCTCACGGATGAAACGATGGTAGCTCTGCTCGTGGCCCGCCGGCAGGCCCACGTACTCGTCGAGCAGGAAGGCGCGCGCGGTGGCGAAGGAGAGGCCCTCCTCGCGATGGCGCCGGATCAGCTCCGTGTACGCCGGGACGGGAGAGGACCCGGTGGCCAGACCGAGGACGGGGCCGGAGTCGTCGGCGTCTCGGATGGTCTGCTCGAAGACGTCGGCGACGACGCGAGCGCCCTCGGCGGCGTCGGTGACGATATGGATCTCCATGGGGTACTTCCCTTCCGGTCGCGCGCGCCCTGTCCCCGACACCCTGCTGACCGTATGTGCTCGTCTATTACCGGGAACGAGCATACTCGGGCTTCCTCCCGGGACATGCTCCGTCCCGCCGATGTGAGCAGTCCCTGCATGCACGGAGGCACCGTCACGCCGAGCGTGGCGGTGCCTCCGTGGCTCCGGAGCCGCGGGATGCGGGCGCTCAGGCGCCCGATCCCGGCCGGATCACTTCTTCTTGCCGGAGTTCGCGGCGTACTCGAACGCTGCGCGCGGCGTCGAGGACTGCGGGATGCCGATGATGTCCCGGCGGGAGATCAGGTTCGTCGCCCATCCGGCGATGACCGCTGCCTTCCGGCCCAGGGTCGGCATGGCGTAGACGTGGTAGGCGCGGGCCATGGCCCAGGCCGGGAGCCCGCGGATGTCGAGCTCCTTGTCGGCCACGTTGAGGCGGCCGACGCCCTTGTACATGCCCAGGGTCGCCATGACGCCGAGGTTCTTGTGGTAGTAGTCCACCAGCGGGCGCCCCTGCACGGAGCGCGCGATGTTGTCCGCCACGCGCTTGCCCTGACGCACGGCGTGCTGAGCGTTGGGCGGGCAGAACTTGCCCTCACCGGAGGCGAGGTCCGGCACGGCGGCGCAGTCGCCGGCGGCGAAGACGTTCTCCAGCGGGCCGTCGGCGCCGTTGACACGGAGGTCGGCCAGAGCCTCGAGCTTGCCCATCATGGGGCCGCGCTCGGTGATGACGGGCAGATCAGAGATGTCCGTGTCGGACAGGACCGGGGCCGGCTTCACACCGGCGTTCCAGACCAGCAGGCCGGTCTCGAACTCGTCGCCGTCGCTGGTCTTGATGAGGCCGTCCTCGGCCGAGTTCAGGAAGGTCTCGAGCTTGACCTCGACGCCGCGCTCGCGCAGCTGGTTCAGCACGTAGGCGCGCTGGTCCTCGGTGAGCTCGGGGAACACGAAGGGCGCCGCGTCGATGAGCACGAAGCGGATGTCCGAGGCGTGCAGGTCGGGGTAGTAGCGCAGGGCGTCGCGGACCATGTCCTCGGTCTCGCTGACCGCCTCGCCGCCGGCGAAGCCGCCGCCGATGAAGGTGAAGGTGAGCAGACGCTTGCGGATCTTCGGGTCCTTGGTGGACGCCGCCTCGGCGAGGTTGGCGAGGATGCGGTCGCGCACGGCCACTGCCTCCTCGACCTGCTTGAAGCCGATGGCGTTCTCGGCGAGGCCCGGGATGGGCAGGAGACGGGGAACGGCGCCGAGGCCGACGACCAGGTAGTCGTAGGAGATCTCGAGCTGCACGTCCTCCTCGGTGTTCACCACGACGGTGTTCTCCGAGCTGCGGATCTGCGTGACGGAGCCGGTGACGACCTTGCTCCCCGGGAGGATCTTGCGCAGGGGCGCGAGGACGTTGCGGGGATCGATGCTGCCGGCGCCGACCTCGGGGAGGAAGGGTGCGTAGGTCATATAGGGGCGCGGGTCCACGACCGTGATCGCGACCTCGGAGCCGAGCGTCTTGCGCAGATCGCTCGCAGTGGTCAGGCCGACGGAACCGCCGCCGAGGATCAGGACATGGGGCTTGCCGCCGAAAGTGGTGTTCATGACCCCTAGCCTAGAACCGCGGAGCACTTCGCACAAAACGATTCAGGTCGTGGACGTCACGGCGTGCTCGCGTCGGCCGTCGCCCGTCGACCGCCGGGGCCCACGTCCGTCGGGCCCGGCGGTCAGTCCGTGCGGTCCAGCAGGTCCAGGGCGAGGCCGTCGAGGATGTCATGTTCGCTGGTCCTGGTCTCGGTGATCCCGGACGCGGTGGAGACCCGTTCCATGATCCGAGACCAGATCAGAGCCCCTGCACCGATCACATCGATGCGCCCCGGATGGATGATCCGGTGCGCGGACCGCTGCTGTCGGGTCTGCGAGAGCAGGTCGAGGCAGACAGCCTGGACGTCGTCGATCGCCAACCTCGCCCCGTGCGTGACGTCGGGTTGATACTCCTGGAGCCCTTGCGCGACCGCCGTGACGGTGGTCACGGTCCCGGCCACGCCGACCAGCGATCGTGCGCGGTCCAGCGGCACCGCGGACTCGGCCTCGTCCAGCAGCGCGTCGATGTCCGCGCTCGCGGCAGCGATCTGCTCCGCAGTGGGGGGATCCGTGGCGAGGTGGCGCTCGGTCAGCCGTACCGACCCGATGTCCATGCTGATGCGGTGCGTCGGAGTGGTGGTCCCGAGCACCAGCTCGGTGGAGCCCCCTCCGATGTCCACCACGAGACGAGGGCCCTCGGGGAGTCCGGTGACGGTGCTGACCGCGCCTCGGAAGGAGAGTGCCGCCTCCTCCTCGCCCGTGATCACCTCAGGGGTCACCCCGAGGATCTCGCGGATCCCGTCGATGAACTCATCCCGGTTCGACGCGTCCCTGGTCGCCGAGGTCGCGACGAAGCGCACCGCCTCGGGAGCCACGTCGTGCCGCTCGATGAGCTCACGGAACTGACGCGCCGCCTCCAGCGTGCGCTCGATCGCGACCGGATCGAAGCGCCCCGTGCGGTCGACGCCGAGGCCCAGACGCACCATCTCGAGCCGGCGCTCGAGGTCCGTGGGCCGGGTACCGTCCCCGACCCGGCGCGCGATCAGAAGTCGGATGGAGTTGGTGCCGCAGTCGATCGCGGCGACGGGGGCGCTCATGCGTCGTCCTCCGGGGCGGCGTCGACCTGCTCGCATCGGCACACGAGCTCGGGCAGCACGCCGTCGATGGTCGCGAGGACCTCGTCGGCGACGGGGTTGATGCCCTCCCCCTCGGCGAGGGCCTGACCTGCCAGGGCATGGAGGCACTTCACCCGCGTGGGCATGCCGCCGGCGCTGACGTGGCGGACCTCCTCGGCGTCCCCGAGCTCCTCGCGACGGGCGAGGTACCGCTCGTGGGCTCGACGGTAGCCGGCGGCGAGCTCGTCATCGGTCTCCAGCCGCCGGGTGAGGTCGGCCATCGTGCCGGTCGCCTCGATGCGGGAGATGTCCAGGGTGAGCCACGGGAGGGTGAGGTAGAGGGAGGTGGGGAACGGGGTTCCGTCCTCGAGCCTCGGGGCGGTGCGCACCACGGCCGGGCGCCCACAGCTGCAGCGCCGGGCGATGGACACCACGCCGCGCATGTCGCGCCCGAGCTGCTCCCGCATCACCTCGAGATCGTCGGGCGTGGTCGGGGTCTCGAAGGGAAGGGGTGGGAGTGCGCTCACTGCGGGGGATCCTGATCGTCGGTGTCGTCGGCGGGTGTTTCGTCGGAGACGTCCTCGTCGGTCGAGCCGGTCTCGTCGGGGATGTCCTCGGGGGTCAGGCGGCTCGCTCCCTCGACGCTCTTCCAGAGCGTGGAGAACCATTCGCCCTCCTGCGCCTGCTCCGCGGCCAGCTCCGCCTCGGTGAGGGGGACGTCCCGACCGGAGGTGTCCGTGAGCCGGTACTGGGTCTCCCCCGGCATCGCGAAGAGCAGTCGCTCTCGGGCCCGGGCGGAGACATAGGCCGGGTCCTCCCAGCGGGCGACCTGCTCGCGGAGCTTCTCCACGTCGGTCTCCTGCGAGTTCACCTGGGCCTGGATCTCGGAGAGCTGCTGACGCTGGGCGACATAGGAGTTGACCGTCGGCACGAGGGCCGCCAGCGCGATCACCACGAGGGCGACGAGCGCCAGGGTGCGCCGGGTGATGGTCACGCCGGGGCCGTCCTCCTGGGGACCGCGCGGGGCGGTGCTGCGAGGACGTGATGCCGCCGCCGGGCCGCGGTTGCGCGAGGACGAGGCGCTCTTGGCCGTCCCCCGCGACGGGGTGGACGACGGTCGCGCGGCCGGCCGCGCACCGGGCCGACGACCCCCGGATGCAGCGACCGGGCGCCTCGCTGATCGCGGGGCGCCCGGTCGTCTGTTGCTCATGACCAGAGGTTACAACCTCATGCTGAGGACTCAGGCAGTGAAACGCGTGAACCGAGGAAATGCTGCGGCGCCGGCGTAACGTGCCGCATCCCCCAGCTCCTCCTCGATGCGCAGCAGCTGGTTGTACTTCGCCACGCGCTCGCCTCGGGCCGGGGCGCCCGACTTGATCTGCCCGCAGTTGGTGGCCACGGCGAGGTCCGCGATGGTGGTGTCCTCGGTCTCACCGGAGCGGTGCGACATCATGGCCTTGAACCCCGCACGGTGCGCGAGGTCCACGGCGTCGAGGGTCTCCGACAGCGAGCCGATCTGGTTCACCTTGACCAGCAGCGCGTTAGCGGAGCCCTCGGTGATCCCGCGGCCGAGGCGCTCGGGGTTGGTGACGAACAGGTCGTCGCCGACGAGCTGGGTCTTGGCCCCGACACGCTCGGTCATGGCCTTCCAGCCCTCCCAGTCGTCCTCGTCCAGCGGGTCCTCGATGGAGACCAGCGGGTAGGAGTCGACGAGATCGGCGTAGTAGTCGATCAGCTGGGCGGAGGTCTTCTTCTCGCCCTCGAAGAGGTACGAGCCGTCCTCGAAGAACTCGGAGGCGGCGACGTCCAGGGCCAGGGCCACGTCCTTGCCGGCCTCGAAGCCCGCCCTGCCGATGGCCTCGACGATCAAGTCGAGGGCCGCACGGTTCGAGTCGAGGTTCGGCGCGAAGCCGCCCTCGTCGCCGAGACCGGTGGCCAGGCCGCGCTCCTTGAGCACAGACTTCAGCGCGTGGTAGACCTCGGCGCCGACGCGCATGGCCTCGCCGAAGGTCTCCGCACCGATCGGCGCGATCATGAACTCCTGGATGTCGACGTTGGAGTCCGCGTGGGACCCGCCGTTGAGGATGTTCATCATCGGGACCGGCAGGATGTGGGCGTTGGGCCCGCCGACGTACTGGTAGAGCGGCACACCGGCGGAATCCGCGGCGGCGCGGGCCACGGCCAGCGAGACGCCGAGGATGGCGTTCGCGCCGAGGGCACCCTTGTTGGTGGTGCCGTCGAGATCGAGCATGACCTGGTCGATCGCGCGCTGCTCCTGGACGTCCATGCCCAGGATCTTGGGCTGGATGTCGGTGATGACCGCGGAGACGGCCTCCTCGACACCCTTGCCGAGATAGCGGGCCTTGTCGCCATCGCGGCGCTCGACGGCCTCGAAGGCACCGGTGGAGGCACCGGAGGGGACTGCGGCGCGGGCGACGATCCCGTCGTCGAGGAGGATCTCCACCTCGACGGTGGGGTTGCCTCGGGAATCGAGGATCTCGCGGGCGTGAACGGCATCGATCAGAGCTGCCATGGGCTGTTCCTTCCATCAGGAGAAGAGCGGTCACGGCCGGTCGGCGCTGACCGTCCACAGGCCAGTCTAGGCCGTCCGGCCGTCCTGGCTCGACAGGGTGCCGTCCGATGGCTCCCCGTGGGGGACCTGTGGGCCGTCCTCGGACGGTGCGGAGTCGCCTGCCGTGACGACTGCCGAGCGCGTCCGGGCGAGCAGGGTGCGCAGGGCGGATTCGGGGTCGATGTCCTCGGACTCGGCACGCACCGCCAGGTCCAGCATCGCGCGTGCGGTGGCGCCTCCCCACTGCTGGGCGTCGGGCGCGGCGGCCGCCTCGTCGGCGGCGGCGAGCAGCTCCTCGAGCCGACCGTCGGAGCGGGTGCGGTGCACGACCTTCGCGGCGGTCTGGAGCACGGGCAGGCGCTCCGGGATGCCGTCGAACCAGGCCGCCGCCGCGGGGGCGTCGCCGGCTCCTTCCGCCCGACGCTCGGCCGCCTTCACGGCGTGCCACTGGGCGATGATCTGCTCCACGTCCTCCGGGTCCTCGAGCGCCTCGTCCCGTCGGTCGCCGAAGATGTGCGGGTTCCGGCGCTCCATCTTGGCGATGAAGGACCGCGCCACGTCGTCGACGTCCCAGGCCGGGTCCGCCTCCTGCCCGACCCGGGCGTGGAACAGGATCTGGAAGAGCAGGTCCCCGAGCTCGTCGCGCAGGGCGCCGGGCCCATGGGCCTGCGGATCGTCGATCACCTCGAGAACCTCGTAGGTCTCCTCCAGGAGGTACCTGGCCAGCGACGCGTGGGTCTGCTGATGGGACCAGGCGTCCCCGTCGGCCGCGCGGAGCGCCTCCATCACCTCGACCGCCCGGAGCAGGGCGCTGCCGCGCGCAGCGACCTCGCCGTGGGGCGGCTCGGTGCGCCGCGAGGGCGGGGCCTCCTGCGGGGACCGTGCGGGCGGCTGCCCGGAGGCGGACGGTCGCGGGGACCGTGCGGGCGGCTGCGAAGAGTTCACAGGTGCGAGGTTACTTCGCCGATCCCTGGATGGTGGGCGAGGTCATGGACTCCGCCGCCGCCGGGACCAGGGTGCGCAGCACCTCGCGGGCCCAGTCCAGCAGCTCGTGGTCACGCAGCTCGGTGCCCCCGAAGCGCGAGGTCATCGGTCGCGGCACGAGCACCTGGCGCGTGGTGGGCTTGAGCAGCGTGCCCGGGTAGAGGCGCTTCATGCGCATCGCTGCGGAGTCCGGCACCTCGAGGTGCGCGAAGCGGATCATCTTGCCCTGCGCCTGCACCTCGTCGATGCCGGCGGCTCGGGCATCGATCCGGAACCGCGCCACGTCCAGCAGCACCTCGACCGGCTGCGGCGGCGCGCCGTAGCGGTCCGTGAGCTCGGAGCGGATCTGGTCGATCTCGGCGACCTCGCGCACGGCCGACAGCTTCGAGTAGGCCTCCAGGCGGAGACGCTCGGAGCCGATGTAGTCGTGCGGGACATGCGCATCCAGCGGGAGCTCGACGCGGATCTCCTTCTCGGGGGCCGTGGACTCGCCGCGGAACGCCGAGACGGCCTCCCCCACCATGCGCACGTAGAGATCGAAGCCGACCCCGGCGATGTGGCCGGACTGCTCGCCGCCCAGCAGGTTGCCCGCACCGCGGATCTCGAGGTCCTTCATCGCGACCTTCATACCGGCGCCGAGATCGGTGTTCGTGGCCAGCGTGGTGAGCCGGTCGTGGGCGAGCTCGGTGAGCGGCTTGGTGGCGTTGTAGAGGAAATAGGCATAGGCGCGCTCGCTCGAACGGCCCACACGACCGCGCAGCTGATGCAGCTGGGAGAGCCCGAACTTGTCGGCGTTCTCCACGATCAGGGTGTTCGCGTTGGCGATGTCCAGGCCGGTCTCGACGATGGTGGTGCACACCAGCACGTCGAAGTCGCGCTCCCAGAAGTCCACGATGACCCGTTCGAGCTGGGCCTCGTTCATCTTGCCGTGGGCGACCTGCACCCGGGCGTCGGGGACCAGCTCGCGCAGATGCGCGGCGACCCGGTCGATGTCCTCGACCCGGTTGTGGATGTAGAACACCTGGCCCTCGCGCAGCAGCTCGCGCCGGATGGCGGCCGTGATCTGCTTGTCCTCCTGGGCGCCGACATAGGTGAGCACCGGGTGACGCTCCTCCGGCGGGGTCGCGAGGATCGACATCTCGCGGATCCCGGTCACCGCCATCTCCAGGGTGCGCGGGATGGGGGTGGCGGACATCGCGAGCACGTCCACGTCGGTGCGCAGCGCCTTGAGGGTTTCCTTGTGCTCGACGCCGAAGCGCTGCTCCTCGTCAACGATCAGGAGCCCCAGGTCCTTGAACCGCACCTGCCCGGTGAGCAGGCGGTGGGTGCCGATGACGATGTCGACGCTGCCGTCGGCGACGCCCTCGATGGTGGCCTTCGAGTCCGCGGAGTTCTGGAACCGGGAGAGCCCGCGCACCGTGACCGGGAAGCCGGTGTACCGCTCGGCGAAGGTGTCCAGATGCTGCTGGGCGAGCAGGGTCGTCGGGGCGAGCACAGCGACCTGCTTGCCGTCCTGGACCGCCTTGAAGGCGGCGCGCACCGCGATCTCCGTCTTCCCGTAGCCGACGTCGCCGAGGATCAGACGGTCCATCGGGACGGTCTTCTCCATATCGGACTTCACGTCGTCGATGGTCACGAGCTGATCCGGGGTCTCCACGAACTCGAACGCGTCCTCGAGCTCACGCTGCCACGGGGTGTCGGGGGCGAAGGCGTGCCCGGGGGCGGCCTGCCGTGCCGAGTACAGCCGCACCAGCTCGTCGGCGATCTCGCGGATCGCCTTGCGCGCCCGGGACTTCGTCTTGGCCCAGTCCGAGCCGCCCATGCGGTTGACGCTGGGATCCTCGCCGCCGACGTACTTCGTGACCTGGTCGAGCTGGTCGCTGGGCACGTACAGCCGGTCCCCGGGCTGGCCCTTCTTGGAGGCCGCGTACTCGATCACGAGGTACTCGCGGGTGGTGCGCTTGGCACCGACGCCGACGGCGCGGCTGGTCATCTCCAGGAAGCGCCCCACGCCGTGGTGGGCGTGGACGACGTGGTCGCCGGGGCGCAGCTGCAACGGATCGACGACGTTGCGGCGCCGCGAGGGCATCTTGCGCTCCTCGCCGCGCCGCGCGCCGGACTTGCCGGTGAGGTCGCGCTCGGAGGCGAGGACCAGCTTGAGGTCCTCAGCCACGAGGCCCTCGGGGAACGGTCCGACGGTGACCACGGCCTGGCCGGGATCCACGGGCCCCTCGAGGTCCGGGGAGAAGAGTGCCGGCATGCCTTCGGCGCGGAGGTTCTCGCTGACGTGACGGGCGCCGCCGGGACCGACCATGGTCGCCACGACGCTCCAGCCGTCCTGGCGACGCTGCTCGAGGTCCTTCGCGGCGTCGCCCGGCTTCCCGGAGTACCCCGGGTGGGTCTGCGCACCGCGCGTGAGATCGACATCGGCATCCAGGCCGAAGGTCGCCAGGGTGAACCACGGCCGGCCGCCCTCGCGGGCATGCCCCTTGGCCTCCCCCAGCGGGACGAAGCTCGCCGCCCCGACGTCGATGGGCAGACCACCGCCGGCCGCCGCGCTGGACCAGGCCGCCGCCAGGAACTCGTCGGTCGTGGCGACGAGCTCCTCCGCGCGGGCACGGGTCCGCTCGGGATCCAGGATCAGCAGGCGGGCGTTCTCCGGGAGGACGTCGGCGACCTGCTCCATCCCGTCCACGAGGACCGGGCTGAGGGATTCCATCCCGTCGGCGGCGATGCCGTCGGCGATGCGCAGCAGCAGGTCCCGCACCCCGGGCAGGTCCTCGGCGCGGGCGCGGGCGCGTTCGCGCACCGCCGGGGTCAGGAGGATCTCACGGCAGGGCGGGGCGTCGAGCCCGCGGGGCGCGGGGTCCAAGGAGCGCTGATCGGCGACGGAGAAGTAGCGCACGTCGTCGATCTCGTCGCCGAACAGGTCCACGCGCAGCGGATGCGGCTCGGTGGGCGGGAATACGTCCAGGATGCCGCCGCGCACGGCGAAGTCGCCGCGCTTCTCGACCATGTCGACCCGGGCATAGGCCGCGTCGACGAGGTCGCGCACGAGGTCGTCCAGCGGATAGGTGTCCCCGACGGCGGCGCGCACCGGTGTGAGGTCCCCGAGTCCCGTCGCGATGGGCTGCAGCAGCGAACGGACCGGAAGCAGGAGCACGTGGACCGGGTCCTCGGACTCGGGGTGCGCGAGCCGCCGCAGCGTCGCCAGGCGCTTCGCGACGGTGTCGGCGCGCGGGGACAGGCGCTCGTGGGGAAGCGTCTCCCAGGCGGGGAGCTCGGCGACGTGATCCGTGCCGATCAGCGCGGACAGCGCGGAGCGCACGTCCTCGAGGGCGCGCGTGGTGGGGGTGACCACGACCAGCGGGCGCTCGGCGCTCGCCTCACGGGCGAGATCGGCGACGACGAAGGGGAACAGTCCGGTCGCCGCGACGATGCTCCCGCCGTCGCCGCTGTCCGAGCCCTCCTGCACGAAGGAGCGCACCGCGGTGAGATCACGCCCGGCCGCCAGCTGGTCCAGCAGCGGGCGCAACGGGGCACGGGTCGGACCGAGCGCGGGACGGTTCGTGGTCGTGCTGTTCGTGGTCGTGCTGTTCGTGGTCATCGTGCCTCTCGGGAGTGGAAGCGCTGCTGGGCCGCGGTGAGGCCCTCGAGGACCACGGCCTCCACGGCGTCGGCGGCATCGGAGATCAGCAGCTCGAGGGACTTGCGCTCGGTGGAGGTGAACGGCGCGAGCACATGGTCGGCCGTGTCCCGGCCGCCCGAGGGCCGGCCGACGCCCGCTCGCACACGGAGGTAGTCCTTGGTGCCCAGGGCCTTGGTGATGTCGCGCAGCCCGTTGTGGCCGCCCTCGCCGCCGCCGAGCTTGAGCCGGACGGTGTCGAAGGGGATGTCCACTTCGTCATGGACCGCGACGATCCGCTCCGGGGGGATGTCGTAGTAGGAGGCCAGCGCCTTCACGGGGCCCCCGGAGACGTTCATGTAGGTGGTGGTCTTGGCGAGGATGACGCGCTCGTCGGCTCCGGGGATGCCGAGGCGGCCCTCGAGCACGACAGCCTGGGCACGGCGGGCTGCGGTGAAACGGCCCCCGGCCGCGGCGGCGATGTGATCGAGCACCATATGCCCGATGTTGTGCCGGGTCGCGGCGTACTTCGAGCCGGGGTTGCCGAGACCCACGACCAGGTACGGTCCGGGTCGACGTTCGCTCACGGTCATGGACTGCTCCTCGCTGCAGCGTCGACGCCGTTCCGGGATCCTGCTCCCGGGGCGGCCTGGTGGCGGCCGGCGCGATCCACCGCGCGCTCTTCCCGGCCTCGGACACCGTACCGAGGCGCCGCGCAGTGCGCGACGCCCCGGGGTGGCGCATGTGAGGAAACGAGCGGACCGACCGGGTGCGGGGAGGCTGGACGCCGCCCTGTCCCCCGACATCCGCTCGGGAGGGTCACTCCTCGTCGGCAGAGCCCTCTTCGGCCTCGGCGGTCTCGGTGGACTCCTCGTCCTCGGACTCCTCCTGCACGCGGGGCAGCGCCACGCTGGCGACGAGGATCTCGGCGTCGGTGACCAGCTCGGTGCCCTGGGGCAGGGTCACGTCGCCGGCGAAGACCTGGAAGCCGTCCTCGGAGCCCTCGACGTCGACGTCGACCTGCTCGGGGACGTTCAGCGCGTCGACCAGGAGGGTGAGGTGCTGCAGGTCGACGAAGGCGTCGGCCGGCGCGACGGGCTCGCCGTGGAGGATCACGGGGATCTCGACCTCGACCTTCTCGCCCTTGCGGACCGTGATCAGGTCGAGGTGGTTCAGGGAGCGCTTCAGCGGGTGGCGCTGGATCTCCTTGATGAGGGCGAGGTGCTGGGTGCCGTCGGCGAGCTTCAGCTCGAGCAGGGCGTTGGGGTTACGGGCGATCAGCGCGGTCTCGTGGCCCGGGAGGGACAGGTGCAGCGGGGCCTCGCCGTGGCCGTACAGGACGGCGGGAATACGGCCGTCGACGCGCAGGCGGCGGGCAGCGCCCTTGCCGAAGTCCTCGCGCAGTTCGACATTCAGGTTCTCAGCCATGGTGGTGCTCCTCGTGGATGCGGTTGCTCGACGATGAGCGACGCCACGGGGCACAGGAGCAACTCCTGGTCTCCGCACCGCGTCGATCACGGAGGGGCTCATGCCCGCTCCCTCGCCGAAGTGACCCGGTGAGATTAGCACGCGGGAGCCCGGAGTCCCTCGCCGACGTGACGGCCATCGCCGTCGGCGAGGACGGCACCGCGAAGGGTCCGCATCCGGCAGAGCGCACGGCACCGCGAAGGGTCCGCATCCGGCGGGATGCGGGCCCTTCGTCACCGGCCGAGGGCAGGAGTGCTGCTCAGACCTCGCCGTCGAACAGGCTCGTGACCGAACCATCGTCGAACACCGCACGGATCGCGCGCGCCAGCAGCGGTGCGATCGAGAGCTGGGTGAGCCGGTCGAACTGCTTCTCCGGGGGTACGGGCAGCGTGTTGGTGCACACGATCTCCCGCACCGAGCTGTTCTTCAGCCGCTCGGTGGCCGGGTCGGACAGGATCGCGTGGGTGGTGGCGATGACGACGGACTTCGCGCCGCTGGCGATGAGCGCGTCGGACGCCTGCACGATGGTGCCGGCCGTGTCGATCATGTCGTCGACCAGGACGCAGGTCTTGCCGGTGACGTCACCGATCACGCGCTTGGCCACCGCCTGGTTGGGCCGGTTGATGTCACGCGACTTGTGCACGAACGCGAGGTTCACGCCGCCCAGTCTCTTCGCCCACTGCTCCGCGACGCGGATCCGGCCCGCGTCGGGCGAGACCACGGCGATGTCCTCGTTGCCGTACTTCTCCTGGATGTAGGTCGCGAGGATCGGCAGGGCCATGAGGTGGTCCAGCGGACGGTTGAAGTAGCCCTGGACCTGTGGTGCGTGGAGATCCACGGAGATCATGCGGTCCACCCCGGCGGTCTCGTAGAGATCCGCCATCAGGCGCGCCGAGATCGGCTCGCGACCGCGATGCTTCTTGTCCTGCCGGGCGTAGGGGAAGCTCGGGGCGATCGCCGTGATCCGCTTGGCCGACGCGCGCTTGAGGGCGTCGATCATGATCAGGTGCTCCATCACCCACGTGTTGATGGGAGCGGGGTGGGACTGCAGGACGAAGACATCCGTGCCGCGCACCGACTCCCCGTAGCGCACATAGATCTCGCCGTTGGCGAAGTCCCAGGCGTCCATCGGCAGGATCTCGACGCCGAGCTCATCGGCGACCTCCTGCGCGAGGACCGGGTGGGCCCTGCCGGAGGCGAGGACCAGTCGCTTCTCCCCCGTGGTGACGATTCCGCTCATCGCTGCTCGTGCTCCTTGTGCTCATCGGCAACTTCTGTGGCAGGCGCATCGGCAACGGACCTGTCCTCGGCGTCGAGGGCGGCACGTGCCGCCGCCTCGGCCGCGGTCCCCGCACGGCGTCGCAGGGTCCATCCTTCCATGTTCCGCTGCGAGACCGCGTTCACGGCCAGCGCGCCCGGGGGCACGTCCTTGCGCACGGTGGTCCCGGCTCCGGTGGCGGCCCCGTCGCCGATGGTGATGGGCGCCACGAGCACGTTGTCCGAACCGACCCGCACGTGCGTGCCGACCGTCGTGCGGTGCTTGTCCACGCCGTCGTAGTTGGCGAAGATCGTGCCGGCCCCGATGTTGGTGCCCTCCCCGATCTCCGCGTCGCCGACATAGCTGAGGTGCGGCACCTTCGCGCTGAGGCCGATCTTCGCGTTCTTGGTCTCGACGAACCCGCCGATCTTGCCCTTCTCCCCGAGGTCCGTCCCGGCCCGCAGGTAGGAGAACGGGCCGACGGTGGCGTGCGCGCCGATCACCGCGAGAACGGCATGGGAGCGGACCACGTCCGCGCCCTCACCGACCTCGGTGTCGCGCAGCGTGGTGTCCGGGCCGATCGTGGCCTCCGCGCCGATGTCGGTGGCCCCGTGGAGCTGCACGCCGGGGAGGATCACGGCGTCCTGGGCGATCGAGACGTCGGAGTCGATCCACGTCGTGGCGGGATCGATGATCGTGACGCCCGAGCGCATGTGGCGCTCGAGTGTGCGGCGGTTCATCTCCGCGCCGAGCTGGGCCAGCTGGACACGATCGTTGACCCCTTCGACCATCATCACGTCGGCGGTGACGACCGCGCGGACCGAGCGGCCGTCGGCCCGGGCGACGGAGAGGACGTCGGTGAGGTACATCTCGCCCTGCGCGTTGTCGGTGCCGATCCGCCCGAGAGCATCCCGCAGCACCGAGAGGTCGAAGGCGTAGATGCCCGAGTTGATCTCATCGATCGCGAGCTGCTCGTCGGTGGCGTCCTTGTGCTCGACGATGCCCAGCACCTCGGACCCGTCCTCGCTGCGCAGGATGCGGCCGTACCCGGTCGGGTCCGGAACTCGTGCGGTGAGGACGGTGACGCCGGCGCCGGCGTCCTCGTGCGCGGTGACCAGCTCGCGCAGGGTGGCCGGCTCCAGCAGCGGCACGTCCCCGTAGGTCACCAGGACCGTGCCCTCGGTCGCGGAGACCTGGTCGAGGCCGCACTGCACGGCGCGACCGGTGCCCGGCACGTCGTCCTGGTCGGCGACGGAGACCTCGGCGGCGTGCTCGGCGAGATGTGCGGCGACACGATCGCGCTCGTGGCGCAGGACCACGACGAGCTCGGAGGGACCGGTGCCCTCTGCGGCGGTGACCGCATGCACGAGAAGCGATCGACCCCCGATCTCATGGAGGACCTTCGGTGTGCGGGACTTCATGCGCGTCCCGGCACCTGCTGCCAGGACGATGACAGCGGCGGGGGCAGGGGATTCCACGTCGGCAGCTCCTCGGAATCGACGGGTGATGTGCAGCGGCACCGCCGCGGAGGCAGTGGGCGTTCCGCCATCAGGACTCGAACCTGAAACTTCAGAACCAAAATCTGAGGTGTTGCCGATTACACCATGGCGGAGCGCGCCGGAGGCTGCCCCCGAGAGATCCGTTCAGGCCGTCGAGGGCCGCGCGGACGCGAAGGCGAGCCCGTGGGCGCGGACCGATCCTATCGTCAGGACCAGGGGTTCCGGGCCGCGATCAGCGGCGTCCCGAAGTGCTCCTGCCCACGCCGGTGATCGCGCCCGAACCGGTGTCCGACCACGGGCACCAGCCCGGAGTGTCGCTCACCTCCCGGCCGAGCACACCGAGCCCCGGCCCTGTCCGGACGCGACCGCCGCCGAGTCCGACGTCGGTGCCTGTGGGAGACTTCCGACATGGCGGAGAACGGAGCCCCTCGCGGCCGGTCCACCCGGATGACGGGACGAGAACGGCGCGAACAGCTCGTGACGGTGGGGCGTTCGGTCTTCGCCGAGAAGGGCTTCGACATGTCGAGCGTCGAGGAGATCGCGGCCCGAGCCTCCGTCTCCAAGCCGATCGTGTACGAACATTTCGGGGGCAAGGAAGGCCTCTACGCGGTGGTCGTGGATCGCGAGGTCAGCACCCTTCTGGCGGACCTCGAGAGATCTCTGCGCGAGCAGCGGCTCCATCCCCGCCTGCTCATGGAGCGCGCGGCGCTGGCGTTCCTGTCCTACATCGACGAGAACGAGGACGGATTCCGGATCCTGGTCCGGGACTCCCCGGTGAGCCAGGCAGGCGGCACCTTCTCCTCCCTCCTCACCGACGTCGCCCAGCGGGTCGAGGAGATCCTCGCCGCCCAGCTGAAACTGCACTCCTATCCCGAGCGCGACGCCACGATGTACGCGCAGATGCTGGTCGGGATGGTCGCCTACACCGGTCAGTGGTGGCTGGAGACCCGCACCCCCAGCAAGGAGATCGTGGCCTCGCGGATGGTGAACCTGTCCTGGTACGGGCTCGTGGACCTGCAGAAGTCGCCGACGCTGCACGAGGGCTCGCGGGACTGACCCGCGGCTCGGCGGCGCGTGAGCCCGTCGTCCGACGCGCCAGCCCGTCGTCGGGTGTGCGGGCGCGTCAGCCGGTGCACGAGCCCTTCAGTCGGTGCGCGGGCCCGTCGGCCGGTGCGTGGGCCCTTCAGTCGGTGCGCGGGCCCATCGGCCGGTGCGCGGGCCCGTCGGCCGCCGCTGGTCCCGCCGACGCACGCGGCCCACAGCGCATCACGGCCACACCGGGATCCGCCGTGGAACGCACCACCCGGAACCGGCCGGACCTGCCGGTCGCTGGTCCCCCGCCCTAGACTCGGAGCATGCCCATGACTCCTGATGACGCCGCCGCGCCGCGCCTCGACGAGGTCGATCGGATCATCGAGGGCTGGGAGCGTGCACGCGAGGACCTCGATATCGAGCCGCTCGCCGTCTTCTCCCGCATCTCCCGGCTGTCGCGCTACCTCGAGACCGCGCGCCGCGACTCGTTCACCGCGGCGGGCCTCGAAGGCTGGGAGTTCGACATGCTCTCTGCTCTGCGGCGCAGCGGGGACGACGCCCTCTCCCCCGGCGCTCTCATGCGGCAGACCCTCGTCACCAGCGGCACCATGACCACCCGCATCGACAAGCTCGTCACGCGGGGTCTGATCACCAAGAGCCGGAGCCCGCGCGATGGCCGCGCCGTCGAGGTGCGTCTGCAACCTGACGGGGTGTCCCGGGTGGACGCTGCCATGGAGAGTCTGCTCGCGGCGGAACGGGACCTGCTGCGCCCGCTCACCGCTGAGGGCAGCTCCGCCCTGGCGGATGCGCTGCGCTCGCTCCTGCTCACGTTCGAGGTGGACGATCCGCTGGATCGATGATCCGCAGAACCGGCGTCCGCACGGCATGCAGATGTCCTGGACGACGCCGGTGACTCGTCCGTCCCCCAGCACCCAGCTTCTCGAAGGATGACTCCGTATGGCCCATATGCTCGGCACCCAATCCCTCCATGTCTCGCTGCCGGACCGTGTCCTGCTCGACGACATCACGCTCGGCATCGATGAGGGCGACCGCATCGGCGTCGTGGGCCGCAACGGCGACGGCAAGTCCACCCTCCTGCGCCTCCTCGCCCGCTTCCAGGAGCCGGACTCGGGCCGGGTGACAGTGCGCGGAGGCGTCCGGGTGGGCGTGCTCAGCCAGCAGGACGAGGCGACCGCGAACACCACCGTGCGCCACCGTGTGGTCGGCGACCGCCCCGAGTACGAGTGGGCCTCGGACTCCCGGATCCGCGACGTCCTCGCCGGTCTGCTCGACGAGATCGACCTCGAGGCGGAGCTCGCGGATCTCTCCGGCGGGCAGCTGCGGCGCGTGCACCTCGCAGAGCTTCTGGTCGGCGACTGGGATGTGCTGCTGCTGGACGAGCCCACGAACCATCTCGACGTCGAGGGCATCTCCTGGCTCGCCGAGCATCTGCGCCGGCGCTGGAACCACAAGGACGGCGGCCTGGTGGTCATCACTCACGACCGCTGGTTCCTCGACGCCGTCTGCACCCGGATGTGGGAGGTCCACGACGGGGTGGTCGATCCCTTCGAGGGCGGGTACGCCGCCTACATCCTCCAGCGCGTCGAACGCGACCGCCAGGCAGCTGCGATCGAGAACAAGCGCCAGAACCTCATGCGCAAGGAGCTCGCCTGGCTGCGCCGCGGTGCGCCCGCGCGCACCTCGAAGCCGAAGTTCCGCATCGATGCCGCCACCGAGCTCATCGCGGACGAGCCCCCTGTGCGCGACGCCGTGGAGCTCACGCAGCTGGCCACCTCGCGCCTGGGTCGAGATGTGCTGGACGTGCTCGATGTGGATGCCGGGTACGGCGCCGTGCGCGTGCTGCATGACGTCACGCTGCACATCGGCCCGGCCGACCGCATCGGGATCCTCGGCCCGAACGGTGCCGGGAAGTCCACGCTCCTCGCCCTGATCACCGGGGACCTCGAGCCGCAGGCAGGGCGCGTCAAGCGCGGTAAGACGGTCACCGTGCGTCAGGTGACGCAGCGGGTCGAGGGGCTCAAGGACCATCTGCAGTCGCGGGTCAGCGATGTCGTGGGCCGCTATCGCAGCTCGTTCCGGGCGGGGAAGGACGAGGTCAGCCCGGGGCAGCTCCTGGAGCGGCTCGGGTTCACCACCGCTCATCAGAAGGTGCTGGTCGGCGCTCTGTCCGGTGGCCAGCAGCGCCGCCTGGACCTCTTGCTGACCCTGCTGGAGGAACCCAATGTGCTGGTTCTCGATGAGCCGACCAACGACATGGACACCGACATGCTCGCGGCGATGGAGGATCTCCTGGACACGTGGCCCGGCCCGCTGATCGTCGTGTCCCACGACCGGTATCTGCTCGAGCGCGTCACGGACACGCAGTACGCGGTGCTGAACGGGACCGTGCGTCATGTCCCGGGCGGCGTCCAGCAGTATCTCGAGCTGCGTGCGGCAGCCGATGCGAAGGGAACTGCGCAGACAACTGGAGGCCGCAGGGCCACGACCGGCGCTGCCGGTGCAGGAAGCGGCACCGGTTCGGGCACCGGCACCGGCACCGGTGACGCTGCTCGTTCCATGGCGGGAGCTGCAGCGGCACCAGGTGGCGCGGAAGCGCATGCTGCTCGCAAGGAGCTGAGTGCCACCGAGCGCCGCATGGAGAAGCTGATGGGGCAGACCAAGAAGCTGCACGAGAAGCTCGCCGCCCATGACCAGTCCGACTACCAGGGGCTGCAGTCGATCACCGAGGAGGTGCGCGCCATCGAGTCCGAGGTGGAGGGCCTGGAGGAGCGGTGGCTGGAGCTGTCCGAGCAGATCGACTGACCGGTCCGGCCGGGAGCGGGCCGTAGTTGCAGGGGGCGGAGATCACTCCCCCTCTTCTCTGGCCTCATCCCGCGCCTCGCGTCTCGTGCTCGGGAGCGTCGCGTCGAAGACGTAGTCGCTGTGGGCGCAGAGCAGCCGCTTCCCGGGGTGATCCGGTGGTCTCCTCGTCAGGATTCCAGTGGGGATGAGACGGCAGATCGCCCGGTGGATGATCGCATGGGAGTCGGGCGGCGTCGGCCCGCCTTCGCGGGTCGGCTCCAGCTCACCGAGGGTATACGTGACCCACCCCTTCTGCTGTTCTGGTGGATCTGCTACGGGCGGCATCGCCGCGGACTCCCTGGGGGCGACCTGTTCCGGGTCTCCGAGCACCGAGGCGGCCCGCTCCGTCGCCGACAGCCGTCGATGCCTTCGACGCCGGGCAGTTCCGACGGGGTCGAAGTTGATGCCGCTGCGTCGTGCCTTCTGTCCGTATCGGGTGGTCCACTCCACGGTGCGGCGATGGCCGGTGTCATCGTGGATGACCTCCGCGCGCACCCCTTCCTCCTCCTTCTGGGTGTCGATGCCGCACAGCCCGTTGCCGTTGTCCACGGACGTGGCCCCGCCGGCCGCGTAGGGCGTGATGTGGTCGTTCTGGCGGATCGGTGCATCGCAGTAGGGCGCGCGGCAGGTGATGTGGCTCCAGCGCAGGAATCGTGCGAGTGCAGGAGGGAATGCCCGCGATCTGGCCTCGGCGGCGACGAGCTGACCATCCTCCGGGTCCGTGTAGAGATTGCGCAGTGCGAGGCGCAGTTCCGGATCGTCCCCGGCCGATGCCATGGCGCGGCGCATCTCGTCGCGGATGTGTTCGTACGGGACCGTCCCCAGACCTTCGACGACGGCGGGGTCTGCGTGGCCCGGGACGAACAGCGACCGGTCGGTGATGATCACGCCGATCTCCATGGTGGCAGGCTCCATCCCCTCGCTGCGGCCGAGGAGCGTATCGGCGAACATGTCCGCCATGATCTGCTGATGGCCTCGACGGTCACCGTGGGCCCGCGCCCTTTCCGCCTCGAGGGCGAGGCTCTTGCGGATCCGGGCACCATCGAGCGCGGTGAGCCTCGCGGTCACCACGCTCATCCCGTTCTCCGCTCGGCGCACAGAGACGTTGCGGCTCTGCACGGCATGTGTGTGCCGGGCTGCGGCGCCTTCGGGGTCGAGCGCGTGCATCACCTTCTCTGCTTCGTCTCCCCATTGCTGCACCCCGCAGCCCTCGAGATACGGAAGGTGCTCGGTGAGCACCTGGTCGACCTGGGAGCGCAGCTCCGGAGAAGCTGGGCCGACGACGCGACCGACGCGATGGGCAGCCTCTGGTGAGAGCCGACCGTGCGCCAGGGCGCGGAGCATCCCGGGCATCGACTGCACCAGCCGACGGGAACTCGACATGGTCTGGCCTGCCACGGCGGGTGCGGCATGGAGGGCGAACGCAGCTTCGGCCCGGGCTGTCTTCACCGCCATGCGCGGCGCCATCTCCTGGGCCAGGCACTCGTCCTTGACCGCACCTTCGAGACGGACGAGCGCACGCGCCTGCACGGCGGCGATCGCCGTGGACACCTCGCGCAGTCCGGCGAGCAGCGAGAGCGTGGCCTGCGCCGAGAGGCGCTCGATCGACTGCGACCCATCGCCCCCTGCATGGACCAATGCCGACAGCACAGCGGGCAGATCCACATCTCCGAGGCGGAGCTCACCCTCGGGTCCCGGAGTTGGCTCCGCAGTTGAATCCGGGTCCGAATTCGGAGCCGCGGCCGCGGCCGCAGACGCAGACGCAGACGCAGACGCAGACGCAGACGCAGACGCAGACGCAGAGTACTCGGGCTCGCCCTTGACCCCACCCTGCGCATTTTCCGCGTCTTCGAATTCCCGATCCATGCATCAAGGATTGCACACTTATTTCAGTTACCAAAGGGTCAGAATGCCGTCATCCGAAAATGTGGACAACTCGTCCGTGTGGAGGAAAGTTCCACCAGTGCGTCACGTCGCCCGTCGCACGCCACAGCCCCACCAGCAACCGACGACGTGCCGCCAACGCTCCCATAGGCAGTGGCCACAGGCATAGTGCTACCGCAGCGCGCTCTCACCGCACAGTCGCGACCCAGCCCAGCCCAGCCCAGCCCAGCCGCGACACAGTTCGTGACATCACGACCACCTACAACCTGAGGAATTCAGTGCATTCCGTAGCGCAAAACAATCCGCCACGCAAGGTGCATCATAAAAATGTGGATAAGCGACCGATCGGGAGGAAAGAAATCCCCACAGATCGCAATACTGGGACCTCACATCATGGGACGTCGTGGTGGACGCACCACCCAACGCCCGCCATCGTCGTGGACGCACCATCCAACGCCCACCATCGTCGTGGACGCACCATCCAGCGCCCGCCGACGGGGCGGTCGCGCCATTCAACCCCGGCCGACCCCCAGCTCGCACACAGAAGCGTCAGCTGGCGTCGAGAACGCTCGCGCCGGCAGCAGATCCTCGCGCCACCAGATAGGAGTCCACGAGCCGTGCCGCACGCAGCTCCGCACCGATCTCGTGAGCATGCTCCGTGTCCTCGACGAGGATCGCGACCGTCGGCCCGGAGCCCGAGACCATCGCTCCGAAGGCGCCGGCCCGCTGCGCATGCTCCACGACGGGCTCCAGCCCGTCGTGGAGGGCGAAGGCAGCTGACTGCAGATCATTGTGGAGCGTGCGTCCCAGCAGTGGCGCATCACCCGAGCTCAGGGCCTGGAACTGCAGCTCCTCGATCTCCGGATGCTCCGGGAGGACCCGCCCCACCGACCGCGCGATCTCATCGTGGCGACGATAGACGGCCGGGGTGGACAGGTGTCCGCCCGGGAACGCCAGCAGCCAGGTCCATTCACCGTGGGTGAGCGCCGTGGTCAGGTCCGCGCCGGTACCGCGCCCCAGGGCGGTGTGCCCGAGCATCGCGAAGGGCACATCCGCCCCGAGCCGAGAACCGAGCTCCCGCAGCTGCTCGGTCGCGAGATCCAGCCCCCAGAGCCGATCGAGGGCGACGAGCACGGCAGCGGCGTCCGCCGAGCCCCCGCCCATACCGCCGGCGACGGGGACCTGCTTGTGGACATGCAGCGCGGCGCCAGCCGTGACCCCGAGCTCCGAGCGCAGAAGCTCGGCGGCGCGCAGGGCGAGGTTCGAGCCGTCCAGCGGGACCTCGCCCGGGACGTCGGAGTCGACCGAGAGGGTGAGCTCCTCCTGCCGGGTCACCGTGACGGTCTCGTAGACGTCGACGGCCTGGAAGACCGTCGCGAGGCTGTGGTATCCGCGATCGTCGACGGCGCCGACGGCGAGCGACAGGTTGATCTTGCCGGGTGCGCGCACCACCACCCGGTTCAAGGCGTTCGCCATCACACGATCTCCCCGCTCGCCCGGGTGATCGACCGGAACTGCTCGATCTCCAGGGTCTCGCCGCGCGCACCGGGATCGATTCCCGCCGCTCGCAGGATCTCCTCGGACCTCGTCGGACTGCCGGCCCAGGGCGCGAGCGCGGCGCGCAGGGTCTTGCGACGCTGGGCGAAGGCGGCATCGATGACCGCGAACACCTCGGCGCGCTCCTCCGAGGTACCGAGAGGTTCGTCGTACCGGGTCAGCTCCACGAGGGCGGAGTCGACGTTGGGCACGGGCCAGAAGATCTGACGGGAGATGCGGCCGGCATGCTCAGCGCGGCCATACCAGGCGGCCTTCACGCTCGGGCCGCCGTAGGTCCGGCTCCCCGGGCCCGCCGTCAGCCTGTCGACGACTTCCGACTGCACCATCACCAGCGAGGTGCGGATCTCCGGGAACCGCTCGAGGATCGTCAACAGGATCGGCGTGGCCACATTGTACGGGAGGTTCGCGACCAGGGCGGTCGGCTGCCCGACGCGCGGCAGGTTCGGGAGCTCGGTGACCTGCAGGGCGTCGGCGTGCACCAGGCGGTACCGCTCCTCGTCGACCCCGCGGGCATGCAGGGTCAGCGGCAGCAGCTCCGCCAGACCGCGGTCGAGCTCGATCGCGGCGACGTCGGCTCCGGCCTCGAGCAGACCGAGGGTCAAAGATCCCAGACCCGGGCCGACCTCGAGCACGGCCTGGCCCGGAGCGATACCGGCCCGGCCGACGATCGTGCGGACCGTGTTGGGGTCCATGACGAAGTTCTGGCCCCGCTGCTTCGAGGGCCGGATGCCGGCCGCCTCTGCGAGTTCGCGGATATCGCGGGCGCTCAGCAGGAGTCCTGGGGCCGACGGGCCCTGCGAGCCGCCGACGGCCCGCGCGGAGCTTTCGGGCGGCGCAGCGCTCTCGGGCTGCGTGGCGTCTGCAGGCTGGGGCGGGTGGGCGCTCATGCCACCACCCCGTCCGGCCAGCCGTAGACCTGCTGGGTCGTGGCGCGGACGGCTCGGCAAGCCTGCTCGAGATCGGAGCCGGCGACCTCCGCCATCGTGGCCATCGTCAGCGGGATCAGGTACGAGGAGTTCGGTCGGCCGCGGTATGGGACCGGGGTCAGGAACGGCGCATCGGTCTCGACCATCACCTGCCCGAACCCGACCTCGGCCACTGCGCTCCGGAGGTCGTCGGCGTTCTTGAAGGTCACGTTCCCGGCGAAGGAGAGGAAGTACCCGCGATCCACGCAGGCGCGAGCGAACTCCGCGTCCCCCGAGAAGCAGTGGAAGACGGTCCGCTCCGGGGCTCCATCCCGGTCGAGCACCTCCAGGACGTCCTGATGGGCGTCCCGGTCGTGGATCTGCATCGGCAGGTCGAGCTCCTTGGCCAGGGCGATGTGGGCACGGAAGGACTCGATCTGCGCGGCCCGCGCGACGTCGTCCTTCCTCGAGGTGCGGAACCAGTCCAGTCCCGTCTCCCCCACGACGACCATGCCGGGACCGCGCAGGAGGGTGGAGACCTCGCCGATCGCCTCGTCGAGCCCGATGAGCGGATTGCCGTCGTGGTCGGTTCCCCGGGCGTGCAGCGCAGCCTCGTTGGGATGGATCGCGACACCGCCCCGCAGGGAAGGGGGGCACGCCTCGGACGCGAGGAGCGCTGCGGTCCACCGCACGGCCTCGAGGTCCGAGCCGATCGTGATCTGGGCGTCGACGCCGACCTCAGCGGCTCGTTCGACGTGATCCGCGACGGCGAGCTCCCTGTCGCCGTCGGCGAAGTCCAGATGGCAATGGTTGTCGATCACCGGGAACGGCAGCGGTTCCGGCGCCGGCGGCCAGGAGCGGTCGCGGGATCGGCCTCGGGGGTCGATGTCCTCGCGGCTGCGCACCGCCGAGGGTGTGGTCGATGAGGAGGACTGCGCAGGCCCGGCCGGCGCAGCGGACTCAGAGGACTGGTCGGACTGGGCGGCGAGGGACCGAGCGCCCGTTCCGGGCTCTGTCTCGTACGGTGACGGCATGCGACCATGGTAGGAGCGTCAGCCGTCCGGTCCTGCCATCGGGTGACCGCTGCGACGTCGACGTCACGTCCTGTGGTCGGGGTCTGCAGGTCCACGAGCGGCTCCCGAGCCGCCGGCGCGGTGTGCGGTGGGATACGTCACGAGCCCTGAGCAGGCGAAGCCGACCTCGATGTGACAAGATGGGTCGTCGTTGCGCGTCCTAACGTGCACCCGAGCGCCCCGACTCAGCTGGACCGGGTTCGGGTCGCTGCTCGGGACGGATGCCAACGCCAGTTCATCTCCGGACCGTCCTAGGAGCGTCCTCATGGCAGTGCCCAAGTTCAAGATGTCCCGCGCTCGTACGCACTCGCGTCGTTCGCAGTGGAAGGCCAACAACCCTGACCTCGTGCAGGTGACGGTGCGTGGCCGTACCGCAGCTGTCCCGCGTCGTCTGGCCAAGGCCTACCAGCGCGGTCTCCTCCAGATCGAGGACTGATCCCGCGCAGGTCCACTCGACCTGCACCTGATCATCGAACGAAGCCCCCGGCCCTGTGCCGGGGGCTTCGTCGTGTCGTCGCCCGTCCGGCTCAACCCTTTCTGCTCAGCCCTTCCTGCTCAGCGCCAGATCGTAGAGCTCGCTCGAGGTCACCCCGTCCTGCCCCTTCGCCAGCGCCTTCGCGGCGTCCTTGAGACGCTCCCCGTCGGCGGCCCGGGCGAGGACCTCCTCGACGAGATCCTCGGCGCTCAGGGCGACCGGCTCCGCCCCGGCCACGACGATCACGATCTCGCCGAGCACCTCCGTCGACTCCGCCCACTGCGTGAGCTCGCCGAGGGTCCCCCGCACGATCTCCTCGTAGGTCTTGGTCAGCTCGCGCGCGACGGCAGCGGTCCGCTGCTCGCCGAAGGACTCGGCCATCGAGGCGAGGGTCGCGGCCGTGCGCCGCGGGGACTCGAAGAACACCATCGTGCGCTGCTCGGCGACGAGCGGGCCGAAGGCCGCCGCCCGTCGGCCGTCCCGCCTCGGTGGGAAGCCCTCGAAGGTGAAGCGGTCCGGCGCGATCCCTGAGGCGGCCAGCGCCGTGAGCACGGCCGATGGGCCGGGGATCACCGTGACGGTGAACCCGGCCTCGGTCGCGGCGCGCACCGCCCGGAAGCCCGGATCCGAGACGACCGGCATCCCGGCGTCGGTGACGATCAGGACCCGCTCCCCCGTGGCGAGCGCCTCGAGCAGCACCCCGGTGCGTTCTGCTTCGTTGTGCTCGTGGTACGAGAGGATCCGTCCGGTGGTCTCCACCTCGAGGGCGCTCACGAGCCGCGCGAGGCGTCGGGTGTCCTCGGCGGCGATGAGATCGGCCTGCTCGAGCGACCGCATCAGACGCACCGAGGCGTCCAACGGATTGCCGATCGGCGTGGCGGCGAGGGTGAGGACTCCGGGTTCGAGCATCCCGCCATGCTAGCGAGCCGCACGCCCGACGCGGACAGCCCTCCAGGATCTCCGCAGGTGATGTCCTAGCATGTGCGAGTGCACACGGAGGAGGTCGCGACCCATCGCGCAGATGCCGAGGACGAGCCCGAGGCCGTGCTCGCGTCCTTGCGGCGCCGGCTGAAGACCTTCGACCTCCCGGTCTCCCGCCTCGCCTGGGCAGGGGCGATGGCCCTGTTCGGACTGGCCCTCGTGCTGCGGCTGTGGGGCCTGGGCACCGTCGACGAGCTGATCTTCGACGAGACCTACTACGTCAAGGACGGCTACGCCCTCACCCAGGAGGGTGTGGAGATGTCCTGGCCGGAGGATCACGACCCGGTCTTCGAATCCGGGGACGTCCACACCTACGAGGACACCGGCTCCTATGTGGTCCATCCCCCGCTCGGGAAGTGGTTGATCGGCGCCGGGATGATGGTGCTGGGCCCCGACTCGCCCTGGGGCTGGCGTCTCTCGACGGCCGTGTTCGGCTCCGTCGCCGTCCTGATGCTCACGCTCATCGGCAGACGCCTGTTCCGCTCCACGACCGTCGGCCTCATCGCCGGCCTGCTGCTGGCGATCGACGGCCTCCACATCGTGCACTCGCGCACGAGCCTGCTGGATCCGTTCCTCATGGTCTTCGTGCTCGCCGCGTTCGGGGCCCTGCTCATCGATCGTGACCGTTTCCGCGAGCACCTGGCGGTCCGGGCCGCGCAGCTCCAGCTCGATGCCGAGCTGCCTCCGACCCTCGGGATCTCCGGCGGGCTGCGACCGTGGCGTCTGCTCGCCGGGGTGCTGCTGGGCATGGCCTGCGCGGTGAAGTGGTCCGGGCTCTATGCGCTGGCGGTCTTCGGGATCATGACCGTGCTGTGGGACTGGTGGGCACGGCGCACGGCCGCCCAGAAGAACTGGCTGCTGGGCGGATTCGTGAAGGACGCGATCCCGGCCTTCTTCGCGACCGTCGGGACCGCGCTGGTCGTGTACGTCGCGTCCTGGGCGGGCTGGTTCGCCTCCTCCGTGGGGTACAACCGGCACCTCGCCGCGGAGGAGGGCTCAGCCACCGGTAACGGGATCGTGGACTCGCTGTGGTCCCTGTGGCTCTACCACCGCCAGGCGTACGGGTTCCATATCGGCCTGGACACCGAGCATCCGTATCAGGCGAACCCCCTGGGCTGGCCCCTGATGCTGCGGCCCACGAACTTCTACTACCGCTCCTACGAGTACGGGGAGAACGGCTGCGAGGTCGCCAAGTGCGCCTCGCACATCCTCTCCGTCGGCAATCCGGTGATCTGGTGGCTGGGCACCCTCGCCGTGCTGATCACCCTGGTGATCGCGATCGTGCGCTTCGACGGGCGAGCCTGGGCGGCGCTGGCCGGCATCGCCGCCGGCTACCTTCCCTGGCTGCTGTACATGGACCGCACCATCTTCACGTTCTACGCGGTCGTGTTCGAGCCCTGGCTGATCCTGTGCCTCGCGTACGTGCTGGGGCTGCTCATCGGCCCTGCGGACGCGGACAAGGAGAGACGCCTGGCCGGAGGTCTCTTCGCCGGATCCCTGCTCGTGCTCATCGTCCTGGTCTCCGCCTTCTTCTGGCCCATCTGGACCGGCGAGGTCATCGACCTCGAGCAGTGGCGCTACCGGATGTGGCTGCCCTCCTGGACCTGATCCCGGAGGCGCCGGACGCTCCTGCCGTGTGATCGCCGCTACGATTGCGCCATGTCCCCGGAACCCACAGCGCTGCGTGATCTTGCCCGCGATCTCGGTGTCAGCACCGAGTACTGGGGCTGGGACGGGACGCTCAAGGATGTCGCCGAGAACACCCTGCGCTCCGTGCTCGCCGCCCTCGGGGCGCAGGCCGACTCCCCGGAGGACATCGACCGCATCCGCCGCGAGCACGAGCACGCCCCGTGGGCCCGCACCCTGCCCCCGGTGACGGTGCTGCGCACCGACCACGGCACGACGGTGCCGGTGCATGTCGATCACGGCAGCCCGGTCACCGTCCACCTGCTCCTGGAGGACGGCGGCCGCCGTGATCTCGAGCAGGTCGACGATTTCACCCCGCCCGTCGACCTCGACGGCACCCTGCGCGGCCGGGCCCGGTTCAGGATCCCCGCGGGTCTCCCGCTGGGCTGGCACCAGCTCGTCGCCGAGACGCTCGTGGGGACCGATACGGCAGACGTCGTCGTCACCCCGGCGCGCCTGACGGTCCATGAGGGGTTCGCCGCCCGACGGGCCTACGGGATCCAGGCACAGCTGTACTCGGTGCGCTCCTCCCGGTCCTGGGGCATCGGGGACCTCGCCGACATGCGCGATCTCGCCGCGATCTCCGGCGCCTGCCACGGGGCGGACTTCCTCCTGGTCAATCCGCTGCACGCCTCCTATCCGACGCCACCGGTCGAGCCGTCCCCGTACCTCCCGGTGACCCGGCGCTTCACCAGCGCGCTGTACCTCCGGATCGAGGACGTCCCGGAATGGCGGGATCTGCCGGAGCACGCCCGGCAGCGCGTCGCACTGTCCCGGCGCAGGGTCGAGGGCTGGAACACCCGGGTGGACCGCCTGGAGCGGGATGACGTGCTCGCGGCGAAGCTGGAGGCCCTCGAGGAGCTGTTCGCCATGCCGCTGACCGCAGGTCGCCGTGCTCTGCTCGCGGCCTATCGCCGCCGCGAGGGTCAGGGCCTCGAGGACTTCGCGCTGTGGTCCGCGATCGCGGAGAGCGCACGGTCCGGCGGCAAGGAGCAGAGCCTGGCAGATCTCGACGACGAGACCGTCGGGCGGGCACGCACCGAGCTCGCGCAGCGGGTCGACTTCCACGTGTGGACGCAGTGGCTGCTCGACGAGCAGCTCAGCGCCGCGCAGACGGCCGCCCGGGATGCCGGGATGCGCATCGGCATCATGCACGACCTCGCCGTCGGCGTCGAGGAGATCGGCGCCGATTCCTGGAGGCTGCGCAGGGTCCTCGCCCGCGGCGCCACCGTGGGCGCTCCCGCAGACCAGTACAACCAGCAGGGCCAGAACTGGCACCAGCCCCCGTGGCATCCCGAGCGACTGCGGGAGGCCTCCTATCGTCCGTGGCGGGACATGCTGCGCACCCTCATGCGCCATGCGGGTGCCCTGCGGATCGACCACGTGCTGGGGCTGTTCCGGCTGTGGTGGATCCCCGAGGGCCATGAGGCGTCCGACGGCGCCTATGTCTCCTACGACCACGAGGCGATGATCGGCATCCTCGCTCTGGAGGCCGAACGCTCGGGCACGGTCGTGGTCGGCGAGGATCTCGGCACGTTCGAGCCGTGGGTCCGGGACTATCTGGTCGACCGCGGGATCCTGGGGACGTCGATCCTCTGGTTCGAGAACGATGCCGAGCGGCGGCCGCTTCCGGCCGCGGACTATCGCACGCTGTGCATGTCCTCGGTGAACACCCATGATCTGCCGCCCACGGCCGGCTATCTCGCCGGGGACCATGTCTCTCTGCGTCATGAGCTCGGGCTGCTCGAGCGCCCCCTGGAGGAGGAGCTGGAGGCCGACGCCGCGGGCCGCGAGCAGGTGCTCGACCTGCTGCGCAGCGACGGTCTGCTCGCTCCCGACGCCGGGATCGAGGACACGGTCATCGCCCTGCACCGGCATCTGGCGCGCACCCCGTCGATGCTGCTGGGCGTCTCGCTCGTGGACTGCGTGGGCGAGCGCCGGATCCAGAACCAGCCGGGCACCGACGAGGAGTACCCGAACTGGCGGATCCCGCTGGCCGATGCGGAGCTGCGCCCCGTCTCGATCGACGACATCGCGACCAATGAGCGCACCGCGCGCCTGCTGGCGGCGGTGCGCGAGGGCCTCAGCTCGCGCTGACCTGCTCCCAGGAGCCGCGCTCGGCGAGGAACGTCCGGGCCGCCGCCTGGGCGCCCTCGAGCGTGTGGTGGGCGCCCCAGCCGCACTGGATCTCGTTGGCGGCGGGGACCTCGTCGGCCGCGATCAGGTCGCGCAGGGTCGCCTCCAGGACGGGGGCGAAGCTCTCGGGAGTGTGATCACCGATCAGCAGCACGTAGAAGCCGGTGCGGCAGCCCATCGGCGAGACGTCCAGGACGACGTCGCTGTGATTGCGCATGTGCTCGGCCATCATGTGCTCGAGGGAGTGGACGGTCTCGGACTCCAGATGCTCGACGTTGGGCTGGGTGAAGCGCACGTCGAACTTCGTGAGCACGTCGCCGCCGGGCAGCTCCTTGCGATCGGCGATCCGGAGGTACGGGGCGGCGACGGTCCGGTGGTCGAGGTTGAAGCTCTCGACGTTCATGTGCGGCGGCTGGTTCTTGCCGGCGGCGCTCTGATCGGGGGTGCGGTTCTGCTCGGTCATGCTGTTCTGCTCGGGCGTGCTGCTCTGCTCGGTCATGGATGCTCTCCTCGGTATCGGGTATCTGTCTCAGCTCGGGGGTGTGGGATCCCGCCCCGAGTGCCGGCCTGTCAGCGGCTGGAGCGGGACGTGCGACCGCGGACCACGCCGACGAACTCCTGACGCACCTCGTCATCGCTCGCGCGGGGCCAGGCCAGCGCGATGCGGGTGGGCTCGGCGTCCACCAACGGCCGATGCACGGCGTCCTTGCGGTGGTGGAGGCGGGCCAGCGACAGCGACATGCGGGTGTAGCCCACACCGGCCGCGACGACGGCGACGCGGTCCGCGGCATCGTCGAGATGCTCGGCGGGGATCTCCGTCTCGTCCGCGAGATCGCTCTCGGTGACCTCGTCCAGAAGGCTCAGCACGTTCTCGGTGCCCGTCACGATCGCACCGCGCTCCTCCCACAGACTCACGACGTGGAGGTCGTCGGTGGGAATCGGCAGGCGCACGAAGCACATGTCGACGTCGCCGCGCTGAAGGGCGAGGTGCTGCTGCGAGAGCGGGATCGGGATGAGCTCGAGCCAGGCGTCCCGTCGGCCGGACTTCCAACGACGCAGGAAGCGATCAGGTTCGACACCGGGGACGAACCCGACGCGCAGGGTGCGGTTCTCCATGGGATCAGCCTACGGCGCGGGAGGCACCGAACGCACCGGCCACACCGGGCGAGCTCAGGGAGACAGCGGCTGCGGAATCCGCTCGCCGGTCGCCACGCGCCGCAGCACCTTCGCGAAGCGCTTGGGTCGGGAGAGGTTGGCGATGTGCCCGGCATCGTCGAGGATCACCAGCTCCCCATCGCGGGCGGCCTCCAGGAAGAGTGCCTCGTGACGGCGGAACGGGTCGTGCTCGCCGTTGAGGAAGGTCAGCGGCACGTCGATCGTCGCGACGTCGGCGAGGAGGTCGAGCGAGCTGATGGTGCGCACCACCGTGCGCACGACGCCGTGGGCGCGCCCGCCTCCGTAGTAGCGCCGGGCGGCCTTGCGGGAGTGACGCCGGGCGAAGGCCCGCTCCACCCGGGCATCGGAGTCACCGGGGAGCCAGTCCTTCATCGAGATCCACAGGCCGTAGAGCCTCGCCGTCGCGGGGCCCGGCACGATCGTGCAGTCCGCCGCGACGACTGCCTCCAGACGGTCCGGGTTGCGGGAGGCCCAGTGGAGGGTCAGGTACCCGCCGAGCGACAGACCGACCAGCACCGGGGGTTCGTCGCACGCAGCGACGGCTTCCTCGATCGTGGCCAGGGCACTCTCGAGCGTGAACGGTTCTGCGCGTCGCAAGCCATGACCGGGCAGGTCCGGAGCGATCACCTGGAACCCGCGCCGACGCAGGCGGCGGGTCTGGCCCGTCCACATGGTGCGCGAGGAGCGCACGGCATGGATCAGCACGATGCTGCCGGTCATCGAGTCCCTCTCCCCTGCGTCGTCCGACGTGCCGCTCTCCGCGTCGACCGTCGACCCGACTGGACCCTATCGCCTGCGTCGGGACGACGGTGCGCCGCAGGGTGACGATGGGTCGCACGACGAAGGCAGGAGGCACGACGAGGGCGGGTTGCACGACGAGGACTGGACGCACGGCGAGGGCGGGACCGTGCGGGCACGGCGCCCGGGGACCACTAGCCTGAGCACCATGCCGAGCTTTCGCATGCACCTGCCCATCGGGGAGCTCCTCCCGGGCTGCTCCCCGCACGACGTGATCGAGCAGGCCGCCCTGGCCCTCGGCACACTGCACGTGGTCGAGAAGCAGGATGTCGAGGCGCCGCTGATCGCCGGCCGACGGGTGGGACGCGCGGTCCTGCGGTTCGCGGTCGACGCGACGACGCCCGCCGACGAAGATGCCGCCGCTCGGCACGCGCTCGCGGTCGTCATCGACCATCTCGAAGGAAGCGTCGGCTGCATCTCGCCGGCCGCGGCCGTGCTCCTCACACGGGGGACGAGTGGCCGTTTCCGGCCGATCCCTCCGGGCTGACCGCAGCCGACGGCTGGTCCTGCAGCTCCAGCTGGAGCAGTGCGAGATCCAGGCGGCGACCGAACTTCGTGCCGACCCGCGGCAGGGTCCCACGGTGCTCGAACCCGAGCTTCTCGTGGAGTCTCACCGAGCCGGCGTTCCCGGCCTCGATCGCGGCGATCATGGCCTGGACGTCCTGTTCCCGGGCACGGGCGATGAGCGCCTCCAGAAGCGATCTGCCGATGCCCCTGCCCTGCTGGTCGTCGCGCACGTAGACGGAGTCCTCCACGGTGCCCCGGAAGCCGTCATGGGGCCGGAACGCCCCGTAGGTCGCATAGCCGAGCACCGCGTCGGGGGGATCGCTCCGGTCAGCGTCCTCGACCGCGTTTTCGACGGCGTCCTCGACGGCGTCCTCGACGCATACCAGCACGGGGAACCCCTCCTGATGTCGCCGGGCGAGCCAGGTCGCGCGGTCCTCTCGGTCCACGGGATGGTCGTTCCAGATCGCCGTGGTGCGCCGGACCGCGTCGTTGTAGATCGTGGTGATGCCCTCCAGGTGCGCGACGGTCGCATCGCGGATCTCCATGGCAGCTCCTCTGCACCGTTGCGTTCCTGACCGGGGGCACGGCGACACCTGTTGCGCGGCGGCCCTCCGGGAACGGGAGAACCCCCTGGCCAATTTCTTGACCAGGGGGTTCCTCGGTGGAGCTAGGGGGATTCGAACCCCCGACCTTCTCATTGCGAACGAGACGCGCTACCAACTGCGCCATAGCCCCATGTCGCATGGCGACCCCGCCAGATTACCACCAGGAAGCCCCGGGTGAGAACTCGTCGGGATCGCCTTGACGAGGATCACAGATCCGCGTCGCGCAGAGCCTGGACCTCCTCGAACACGCGGTCCACCAGGTCCAGGCGCTCCGGCCCGGTGCATGCCACATACGCCGGGTTCAGGAAATCGGGCTGCCCCGTCTCCCCGCGGCCCGGCCAGGTGCGCACCGACCCGCCGGCACGGCGCAGGATGTGGAATCCGGCGGCGATGTCCCACGCGTTGATGGAGGCGAGGAACGTCGCATCCGCCCAGCCGGCGGAGACATAGGCGAGCTCGATGGCGGCCGAGCCGAGGTGACGGATCGCGGAGAGGCCGTTCTCGAGCTCCCTCTGCGCCCGGCCCGCGAGCTCGGGGAACTCCTTCCATCCGCGCTGTCCCGGGAATCCGGACAGCACGAGAGCATCAGCGGGATCGTTCGTCGAGCGCGGCCTGAGCTCGCGGCCGTTGAGCATCGCCGGCCCGTCCGCCGCGGTGAACACCTGGCCGAGGACCGGGGCGTCGATGACGCCGGCCACCAGTTCGTCGCCCACCGCCACGCCGATGGAGACGCAGAACAGGGGCAGACCGGCGGCGAAGTTGCTGGTCCCGTCGATCGGATCGACGTAGAACGTCACGACGGGCTCTGCGGGATCCGCGCCGGGCGCTCGCTCCTCCGCGGGTCGCTCCCCGCCCTCCTCACCGACGATGCGGCAGGTGGGGAGCAGCCGACGCAGCTCGGCGACGATGATGTCCTCGCTGGCCTTGTCGTGCTCGGTGACGATGTCATGGTTGGAGGTCTTGTACTCACGGGTCAGGTGCTCGCGGTCCAGCGAGCGGATGTAGTCGGCCGCGGCCCGCGCGGCAGTGGTCGCGATGTCCAGGAGATGGTCGGGGCTCGGGACGGAGGAAGGCGCCGTCTGCGCAGTCGAGGTGTTCATCACCACGAGCCTAGTCCGAACCGCTCGGTGCCCGCCGCCGGTGACAGTGCACGGACGACCCTTCACGCACCACGACGGGCCGACGACTCTTTCGGGCGAACTGGTCCGCACAGCCGGTGCCGGGGTCACCCCAGCAGGTGCCGGAGATATCCCGTCAGCAGCACCCCGTCAGGATCCGCCGCCGCCCGGACCGCCCGGAAGTCCTCGAAGCGGGGATACAGGGCCGCCAGGTCCCGGCGGCCCAGCCAATGCTTCTTGCCCCAGTGGGGACGGGCGGCGAACGGGGCCAGGGTGCGCTGGACCATCAGCAGAAACGGCCCGGCCTCCTCACGGTGATAGCGGTGCGCCGCGAGGTAGACGGTGTCGCGTCCGTACGCGGTCGAGAGCCAGACGTCGTCGGCCGCGGCCCGTCGCACCTCGAGCGGGAAGGTGACGCGCACGCGCTCGTCCTCGAAGCGGGTGCGCAGCGCCTCGAAGGCCTCCTCGAAGCGGTGCGCGGGGATCGCCCATTCCGATTCCTGGAAGCGCACCCGGCGCGGGGCGGTGAACACCGAGGCGGAATCGTCCACCACATGCGGCCCGGCGAACAGGCGCGAGGCGAGCTCGGCGGCGGGTCGGCTGAGCCCGGGGATCACGGCCGCGCCTCGGCACATCAGGTCCCAGGCCGCGTTGCCGAGGACCTCCTGCTGGATGACCTCCGTCACGCGGTGGGGCCGCTGCCGCGGGGTGCCCTGAGCGACGCGGCGGCTGGTGCGCACCGTGGCCCGCCCGGTGCGGGGGAACCAGAAGAACTCCTGGTGATCGGTGATCGAGGAGTCCTGGAGGAACGATCCGACCGTCGGCCCGATCTCCTCGGTGCTCTCGATCAGGTCCAAGCGATAGACCGGCACGCAGGCGAGGGTGACCTCGAGGACCACACCGATCGTGCCCAGTCCGAGCCGGGCCGCCTCGAAGAGGTCCCTCTCCCGGTCGGGTGACGCCTCCACCACGCTGCCGTCGGCCAGCGCGAGCCGCAGGCCGCGCACCATCCCGGAGAATCCGGTGAAGCGGGCGCCGGTGCCGTGGGTCCCCGTCTGGATCGCGCCCGCGATCGACTGGCGGTCGATGTCGCCCATGACCGGCAGCGCCAGCCCGTACGGGGCGAGCAGGTCGGCGATCTCCCACAGGCGGGTGCCGCCGCGCAGGGTCACCAGGCCGGTGACGGGATCCGCGTGCACGAGACCCTGGTGCGCATCGAGGGACATGGCCACGCCGTCGGTCGCGGCCAGCGGGGTGAAGGAGTGCCCGCCCCCGATCACCCGCAGCGGGATCCTGCTGCCCCGGGCCCGGGCGATCCCGGCGAGCACCTCCCCCTCGTCGCGCGGGGCCACGAGGTGCCTCGGTGCCCATCGATGGGCACCGCTCCAGGTGCTGGTGGGGACGGAGGTGTTGCGCACGGAAGCTCCTTCGCTGCGTGATGATCGGTCCGAAGGCTCCGGCACTGCTCAGAGGAACGCTGTGCCCTCGCCACGATAGGTCGGGGTGAACTCGACGATCTCGATCTGGCCCGCGTCGTCGCTCTGTCGGGAGCCAGAGCCAGAGCCAGAGCCAGAGCCGGCTCCAGTACCGGCGCCGACGTCCGCAACCAGCACGTAGCCCAGGAGGTGCTCGGCGGGCTCCCCTGCCTTGGCATGGCGGAGCCAGACGGTGTCCCCCACCCGCAGCGTGTCCGCAGCGGCGCCGAGCACGGGCGTCTGCACCTCGCCCGCCCCTTCCTGCGCGGCGAAGGTGAGCCCGGCGGGGTGGGCGATCGTCGGCTGCCGGTCCGCGCCGGTGACCCCGCTCGCGATCCAGCCGCCGCCGAGAAGGGTCGCGACACCGGGGGCGGGACGCCGCACCACCGAGAACCCCAGATGGAGGGCGGGCTGCGGGCGGAAGCCCCGATAGCCGTCGAAGAGCGCCGGTCCGATCAGACCCGATCCGGCGGCGATCTCGGACACGGCGGGCTCGGCACCGGTCGACTCGATCGATCCGGTGCCGCCGCCGTTGACGAACTCCAGATCGGCGACGGTGCGCACTGCCGCGACCACGTCGGCCCGCCGCTGCGCGATCTCCCGGCGCGAGAGGGCCTTCATCACCCGCACGGCGGCCGCGTACGGCGTGCGGGCGGAGTCGGCGACGCCCGCGATATGCCCCTCGTAGGCCATCAGTCCGACCAGCTCGAGCTCTGGACGGCGGACGACCTCGCGAGCCAGGGCGACCGCCTGCTCCGGGGTGCGGACCGGGGACCGGAGAGCGCCGAAGCGAAGCCCTCGGACCGGCGCATAGGAGACGTCGAGCTCGATCGCGATCCGCAGGCGTCGCCCGCCACGGCGAGGCCGCATGTCGGCGGTCGCGGCGAGGATCAGATCGAGCTGCGCGGTCTCGTCGACCATGAGGGTGATCGCGTCCAGCGCCTCCGGATCGGTCAGGAGGAGCCGCAGTGCGCCGCGCTCAGCTGTCGGGTACGCGACCACGATGTCGTCGACCCCGCGCTCCGCCAGCCAGATCGCCTCGGGCACCGTGTAGGCGAGGACGCCCTGAAAGGCCGGATGTGCGAGCACACGGTCCAGAAGGGCCCGGACTCGGAGCGATTTCGAGGCGACCCGGATCGGGGTGCCCTGCGCGCGATGGGCGAGGTCCTCGAGGTTGGCGTCGAACGCATCGAGGTCCAGGACGCCGACGGGCCGCTCCGCCCAGCCCTCACGGGCGAGCGCCCGGTCGATCCGGGCCATCCGTGCCAGCGCACTCATCTCGAGACTCCGTTCAGGGGGGCCTGGGCGATCAGGCCCGTCTGCGGGCGAGGATTTCGTCGAGGTGCAGGTTCTGAGCGGGCGCGTAGGCCTCGTCAACCGCTTCGAGCTCCTCGACGGAGCCGCTCTCGAGCGGCACCGACGCAGGCTGCATGCTCTGACGATGAGCGGCGTGGCGGGTGGCGAGGTCATCGACCTCACCGCGCAGCGCGTAGGTGGGACGCGGGACCGGACGCGGCGTCCACTCGCCGGCGGCCGTGACCTGATGCGCGGCGCGCTCGGTCGTCGCCTCGAGCGGCGCTCGCTGCACGGGCTTCTCCGGCGGGGCGTGGGCGATCACGGGCTCGACCGCAGGGACGGCAGAATCGGCGGCACGACGAGCAGTCTCCCGCTGAGCACGCTCCTGGCGGCTCAGGGTTGCCGCTCGCGTGACGCGGGCCCGACGCTCCAGCTCGGCCCGACGCAGGCCCACGAGGTAGATCGCCACGGCGACGACAGCGATCACCGGGATCCACCATGCGACGACCCCTGCGATCGCCAGGGCGGCCAGGGCGAGGGTGAGCGCGATCATCCCCGCGAGGAAGATCCGCATCAGACGGCGCGACCGGGTCCGCTCCTCGAGGAGGTCGATGCGGGCACCGGGCACCGCGTCGAATCGCGGTCGACTGGTCGGATCAGCGGGACGCAGCAGAAGACGGTCCTGGGACATGGCGGCATTCACCTCGTGGGAAGAGCGGCGGGAATGGACGGCCGCGGACAGATCCCGGGCCTCCGAGGACATCTCGGAGAGTTCCGAGGCGCGTGCGCGTCCCATCACCTCGCGGCGGCTGGCCGTGCGCGGCAGGGCATAGGCCACCCAGAGCAGCAGCAGAAGGCCGAACAGGACGGCGCCGAGATTAATGGACTCCACGCCTCTACAGTAATGACACCGATGTGATTTCCCTGGTCACCCCGTGGGCGTGTCGGGAGGGAACTCGTGATGAAGTCTGGCGAGAACTCCCCGACCGTCATGTCCGGTGACGATCTCCTCGGCGGTGAGCGCGAAGACGAGATGATCCCTCCACGATCCGTCGACGTGGATCGCGGAGCGCCTCAGCCCTTCGGGACGCAGATGCAGCTTCTGGACCACCCGCAGGCTCGAGGCGTTCTCCGGGCGCACCGTCACCTCGATCCGATGGATGCCGAGCTCGGCGAACAGATGGTCGATCACCAGGGCCACCGACCGCGGGACCAGACCCGCTCCCGCCTGCTCCCGGTCGATCCAGTAGCCCAGGACCGCGCTGCGCAGCGCGCCGTACTGGATCGGGCCCGCCGTGATCTGGCCGACCACCCGACCACGCACCGTGATCACCAGAGGGAGATAGAGCCCGAGCCGCGCCTGCTGCTCGTTCCAACGTCGCAGCGCAGCGAAGGGGATCTGTCGGGCGGGACGATCGGGATCGGTCGCGTCCCAGGGGCGCAGCCAGTCCCGATTGCGCTCCCGCAGCCGCTCGAAGTCCGCGCGGTCTCGGCGTCGCAGGGGCCGCAGGGCGAGCTCCCCGTCACGGAGTGTCAGCGGCCACACATGAACCATCTCGTCATCGTAGACGTCAGCGGACCCGCCCCCGCACGCGGTCCGGCCTCTCGGGCCCGGCACGGGCGGGGCACGGGCAGGCACGGACAGGCACGGGCAGGCACGGGCAGGCACGGGCAGGCACGGGCAGGCACGGGCAGGCACGGGCGGGACACTGCTCGCGGGACTCGCGGGACTCGCGGGACTCGCAGGGCACCCCGGGCACGGCGTCCCGGCGGGAACTCCCCGGGCGCTGGAATCAAGCTCGGAGAGGGGCGCATAAAGCCATTCACGGATGCCGGGACGAGTCGGAGAAGGAATGAGACCCGTGTGCAAGAACTCCGTGCAGGAATGCCACCCGCCCTGGTTCCCGCAAGCGTTACCGCGCGGGTTTCGGTGCCCGAGCAGCGCTCGTGGGGATGCTCGAGGGGATATGGGAGTCTTGGCCCATGGATACCGAGGCGATGGCGGCTCGCAAGAAAGTGCTCCGCACCACAATGCGGGCACGGCGCACACGATCCTACGGCGGCACCGAGGGCGCCCTGCGGCGCGACCAGGAGTCGCAGCAGCTCCTCGCGCACGCCGCCCCCCTGCTCGACCTGGTGCGCGCGGCGTGCGAGAGCGGCACCGGAGCAGACCGCGCCGACGGCGCCTCCGGCCCTCCGCTCGTGGCCGCCTATCACCCCACGCCCACCGAGGCAGATGTGATGCCCCTGGCCCGACGGCTCTCCGAGCTCGGCGCACAGCTGATCTTCCCCGTCGCCGCCGGCCGTGAGCTCGACTGGGTGTCCTGGGACGGCACCTCGCCCTTCGTCGACTCCCCCGGCCGCGGCTTCGGCAAGGAGCCGACGGGCCGGCATCACGGGCCCGACGCCCTCGCGCACGCGCTTCTGGTGCTCGCCCCCGCCGTGGCGGTGGATCGTGCGGGGACCCGGATCGGCCACGGCGCCGGTTATTACGATCGGGCCCTGTCCGGGATCTCCTCACGGACCGACGTCGTGGCCGTCGTGCATCCCGACGAGGTGCTCGACGCCGGAGCTCTCCCCCGGGGCGAGCACGACGTCCCCATCCCGGCAGTGCTCACCGCCGCCGGCCTCGTCTGCCTGGTCACGATCGATGGCCCCGGAGCGCCGGGATGGGTCCAGGAGTCGTAGACTCTTCGCGGTCGCGTCTTCCGCGGCCCTGTTGAGAGAACATTCCGGAGGACTCCGCGTGCCCACCTATGTCTACGCCTGCAAGAGCTGCGGTCATCGGTTCGAGCAGTACCAGAGCTTCAGCGAGAATTCGCTGGTGACCTGCCCCGAGTGCACTCAGGACACCCTCCGCAAGGTCTTCGACTCCGTGGGCATCGTCTTCAAGGGCCCCGGCTTCTACTCCACGGATTCCGCTGCCTCCTCGTCGTCCTCCGCGACCTCGGGGTCGAGCAGCTCCTCGAGTGATTCGAGCTCCTCAGCCTCCTCCGCATCCTCTGCGAGCTCCGCCTCGAGCAGCGACAGCTCCAGCAGCGGCGCCTCGACCTCGAAGCCGGCAGCAGCAGCGACCACCGCGTCCTGACACCGGGACGTCAAGGCACGATCTCCGCGGCAGAGCTGATGGGCTGATCTGCCGGACCGATCTGCCGGACCGCGACCTCTCCTCCCCAGAGGCCGTTCATCCACCGTGAGCGGGCCCGAGGAGATCAGCGCCTGCGCGCCGACCTAGCGTCGTCCTCATGCTCACCTGGATCCGTGCACAGCTTCCGCTCCTGCGACGCTCCGTGCGTCGACGCCGCCGAACCCTCGCCGTGCTCGCGGCGGCGCTCCTGATCGCAGCCCTCGCCCCGGCACTGCTGCCGCCGGCCGTCCACGGGCGCTCCATGGTGGTCACCGCCGTCGATCTCCCGGCAGGCACGGAGCTCTCCGCGCACCAGCTGCACGAGATACGGATCGCGGCGGAACTGGTACCGGCCGGAGCACCGGCCACGCGGGAGGAACTGGTGGGCCGGGAGACGGCGCTGCCCCTGCCGGCCGGAGCACCCGTGCTTCCCGGGGTGCTCACGGGCGGGGGCGCGACAGAGGTGCCCGAGGGGTCCGTCCTGATGGCCGTCCCGGTCCCAGCGGCTCTCGCCTCCCGGCTGACACCGGGTGCCGAGATCGAGATCCTCAGCACGGGGCCGGACCTCGGGACTCCCGAGCGCATCGCCGCGCGGGTGGTCGAGGTCCCGGCCGCGCAGCCCTCAGGCTCCTCGATCGTGGCTCCGGGAGCGGGTGTCCCCGCGGAGGTGCTGGTCGCTGTGGAGCGGCACCGATCAGGAGACCTGGCCCACTCACTCCATGAAGGCTGGTTGAGCATCTCTCTGATCGGCTAGAGTCCCGATGGGCCATCTCGACGGTCCGTCCCGCTCTCCCCCTCCTCAGTAAGGATGTCCCATGAAGGGCTTCAAGGACTTCGTCATGCAGGGCAACGTCATCGACCTCGCGGTCGGTGTCGTGATCGGCTCCGCGTTCACCGCGCTCATCGGTGCATTCGTGGACAACCTGATCCAGCCGATCATCAACGTCTTCGGCGGCGGCAATGTCAACGGCCTCGCCTTCAAGATCACCAACGACTCGACCCTGGTCGACATCGGTGGGATCCTCTCCGCGATCATCGCGTTCCTGATCACCGCGGCCGTCGTCTACTTCGTCTTCGTGCTGCCGATCGCGCATGCCCGCAAGCTCGACCGTCGTCGTCGTGGGCTCCCCGAGGAGGAGGAGACCGCGATCTCCGAGGACATCGTCCTCCTCACCGAGATCCGCGATGCGCTCGTCGTGCAGCACGGCGGCACCACCCCGCCCCAGGCCTGAACGATATGACAGGTGCTCACGCACCGCACCACCTCGACGCGGGGCGGGACCGAGAGGTCCCGCCCCGCGTCGGTCATGTCGAGCCCGAGCCACCTCTCGATGCCGAGAGCGCGAAGGATGACCCGGAGCTCGAGACGATCATCGACACCGTGATCGACTGGTTCGGACACCACGGACGCGACCTCCCCTGGCGCCACGACGACGCCACTCCCTGGGCCGTGCTCGTCTCCGAGGTGATGCTGCAGCAGACCCCGGTGGTCCGTGTCCTGCCGCGCTGGACCGACTGGATGCAGCGCTGGCCGACGCCCGCCGACCTCGCGGACGCCCCGACCGCAGAGGTCCTGCGGGCATGGGACCGACTCGGCTACCCCCGTCGGGCGCTGCGCCTGCAGGAGTGCGCGCAGATGATCGTCCGGGAGCACGGTGGTGCAGTGCCCCATGGCCTCGAAGCGCTAAGGGCGCTGCCCGGGATCGGCGAATACACCGCTGCCGCGGTGACCGCCTTCGCCCATCATCAGCGCGCCGTCGTCGTGGACACCAACATCCGTCGTGTGCTCGCACGCAGCGTCCAGGGGCTCCCCCTCCCGGCCCCGTCCTACTCCGCGGCCGAACGTGCCCTGGCCACCAGGTGCCTTCCGCCGCAACGTCATCGATCCGTCGCCTGGAACCAGGCGGTGATGGAGCTCGGGGCCCTCGTGTGCACGGCGCGGTCCCCACGGTGCGTGCAGTGCCCTCTGGCCGAGGCCGGGTGCGCATGGGTGGCCGCAGGCAGCCCTGCCGCGCCCGAGGGGTCCCGCCGCCGGCAGACCTTCGAGGGCACGGATCGACAGCTGCGAGGACAGATCATGGCCGTGCTGCGACGTGACGGAGAGGCGACGCACGAAGTGCTGCTCGCCCTGGACACCACAGATCCTGAGCGGGTCGCCCGATGCGAGGCCTCGCTCGTGGCGGACGGGCTCGCGGTGCGCTCGGCAGAGCGACTGCGTCTCCCCTGAGGCACCAGCGTGGGCCGACGTCGACAGATTCATGGCGCTCAGTCGCTCGGGAGCAGTGCCTTGATCATGCGGGTGTTGCCGAGGGTGTTGGGCTTGACGCGGGCCAGATCGAGGAACTCCGCGATGCCCTCGTCGGGTGATCGCAGAAGCTGGTTGTAGATCTCAGGGTCCACCACGTCAGCCATGACCTCGAAGCCGTGCCGCGTGAAGAAGTCGACCTCGAAGGTGAGGCAGAAGACGCGGCTCAGGCCCAGCTGCAGGGCACGGTCCAGCAGCGCATCCAGCAGGCGGTGCCCCAGTCCCGTGCCGCGCTGCGCATCGCTCACGGCGAGGGTCCGGACCTCGGCGAGGTCCTCCCACATCACGTGGAGGGCACCGCAGCCGACGACTGCACCCTCCTCATCGACAGCGACCAGGAACTCCTGGACGGCCTCGTAATAGGAGACCAGGTCCTTCCCGAGCAGGATCCCCGTGTGGGTCATCGGCTCGACCAGTCGATTGATCCCGCGGACGTCTGCCGGCAGAGCAGGGCGGATGATGAGGGTCATGCAGGGCTGTCCTGACTCTGTGCGGGAATGCTTCCGGACTCGGTGAGGAGCAGATCCTCCTCGGAGGTGCTCGGCTCCTCCGCGTCGGTCTGCTCGGAGCGCTCGAGCGGGGCCGCGGATCCAGCAGCAACCCGGTCGGCGGTGCCATCGCCGGCGTCGGTGGCCCCGGCGGTCGCATCGGCACCCGTGGCGGTGGCGGTAGCGCCGGTGGCGGCGCTGGCGCTGGCGCTGGCGGTAGCGGTAGCGGTGGCGGTGTCATCGTGAGCCAATGCGGTGCCGGTGCCGTCGACGTGAGCAGCGGGGCCAGTGCTGTCTGTGCTGTCAGCGGCCTTCTGCTCCGCCCGACGGTCGAGGGCGTTGTGCACGGCATTGATCACCCGCTCCGCGACGAGGGCGAGCACGACGGCGGCGACCAGCGCCGCGGTGATCGCCAACAGGTGATGCTCGCCGAACCAGGCCCCAGCCACCGCACCGATGGCGCAGGAGTAGGCGGCCCACACGAACGTGGACAGCAACGACCGCGGCCAGAACTCCTTGTGCGGGTAGCGGACTGCTCCGGCCACCAGGTTCACCGCGGTCCGACCGAAGGGGATGTAGCGAGCTGTCATGAGGAAGACGAGGGCCCGGCGCTCCAGGCCCGCCTCGGCGGCCTCGACGGCTCGTCGGCCCTTGCCCTCGCGCAAGAATTTGAAGCGGTGCCAGCCGATCTTCCGGCCCAGGTAGTACCCGAGGTTGTCCCCTGTCCAGGCGCCCATCCAGGCCGCGATACCGATCAGGATGATGTAGGGGCGGCCGGAGGAGGACCAGAGCGAGGAGAGCGAGACGATCGTCGATTCGCTGGGAACCGTCGGGAAGAAGCCGTCGAACGCCGCGAAGCCGTAGACGACGAGGTAGATCCACCAGGCGTCGGCGACGACCATGATCCAGTCCTCGACCTGGCCGGTCAGGGACAGCATCCAGTCGACGAATCCGCCCATGCGATCTGTCCCTCCTGTTCCTCGGTCCTGGTGACGGTGTCAGCGTCGTCTCAGCAGTGCTGCCGCTCGACGGGCTCCGACCGCGACTGGCGTCGCCGCGGTAAGAGCCCGTCGAGCGGGGCGTGCTGCGGTGGTCGACCGGGTACCACCGCAATCCGGAGAGGCCGGCCCTGTCCACACGGACGGGGCCGGCCTCATACCGGTCAGGAGGCGCTGGCCTCCGCGTTGTCCGTGCCCGGGCTCGCCGCCCCGTCGGGACGGGACAGCTCCTCGGCACGGGCCTTGGTCACCGACTCCACATCGACCGTCTCGGTGATCGACTCGAGAACACCGTTCTCGTCGCGGCGGCTGAAGGTCAGCTCGCCGAGGAGACCCTCGCCCTCCGCGTCGACGACGATCGTGTCGCCCACATGGACCTGGCCGAAGAGGATCTTCTCCGAGAGGACGTCCTCGATGTCGCGCTGGATGGTGCGGCGCAGGGGCCGCGCACCGAGGACCGGGTCGTAGCCCTTCTCGGCGAGCAGCTTCTTGGCCCCGTCGGTGAGCTCGATGGTCATGTCCTTCTCCGCCAGTCGCACGGCGAGCTTCGCGACCATCAGGTCGACGATCTGCACGATCTCGTCCTGCGACAGCTGCGGGAACACGACCACGTCATCGACGCGGTTGAGGAACTCGGGCTTGAAGTGCTGCTTGAGCTCCTCGTGCACCTTGGACTTCATGCGCTCGTAATCGGTGTTCAGATCGCCGCCCGCGGTGAAGCCCATGGAGACGCCCTTGGCGATGTCCCGGGTACCGAGGTTGGTGGTCATGATGATCACGGTGTTCTTGAAGTCGACCACGCGGCCCTGGGAGTCCGTGAGCCGGCCGTCCTCGAGGATCTGCAGCAGCGAGTTGAAGATGTCCACATGGGCCTTCTCCACCTCGTCGAACAGCACGACGGAGAACGGCTTGCGACGCACCTTCTCGGTGAGCTGGCCGCCCTCGTCGTAGCCGACGTAGCCGGGAGGCGAGCCGAACAGGCGCGAGGCCGTGTGCTTCTCGCCGAACTCGGACATGTCGAGCTGGATGAGCGACTCGTCGTCCCCGAACAGGAACTCCGCGAGCGCCTTCGCGAGCTCGGTCTTCCCGACGCCGGTGGAGCCGGCGAAGATGAACGAGCCACCGGGACGCTTGGGGTCCTTGAGCCCGGCACGGGTGCGGCGGATCGCCTGGGACAGTGCCCGGATCGCCTCGTGCTGACCGATGACGCGCTTGTGCAGCTCGTCCTCCATGTTGAGCAGACGCGAGGACTCCTCCTCGGTGAGCTTGACGATCGGGATGCCGGTCGAGGCGGCGAGCACCTCGGCGATGACCTCCTCGGAGACCGTGGTCACCGCGTCGGTCTCGCCGTGGCGCCAGGCCTTCTCCTTCTCGTCGCGCTGCGTCTTGAGCTGCTGCTCCTCATCACGCAGGGAGGCGGCGAGTTCGAAGTCCTGCCCGTCGATCGCCTCCTCCTTCTTCGTGCGCGCCGTCTCGATCTGGGCGTCGAACTCCTTGAGCTCGGGCGGCGCGGTGAGACGACGGATGCGCAGGCGCGCACCGGCCTCGTCGATCAGGTCGATCGCCTTGTCCGGCAGGAAGCGGTCGTTGACGTAGCGGTCGGCGAGGTTCGCGGCGGCCACCAGCGCGGCATCGGTGATGGTCACCCGGTGATGCGCCTCGTACTTGTCGCGCAGCCCCTTGAGGATCTCGACCGTCAGCGCGACCGAAGGCTGATCCACCTGGATCGGCTGGAAGCGGCGCTCGAGAGCCGCGTCCTTCTCGATGTGCTTGCGGTACTCCTCGAGGGTGGTCGCCCCGATGGTCTGCAGCTCGCCGCGGGCCAGCATCGGCTTGAGGATGCTGGCGGCATCGATCGCGCCCTCGGCGGCACCGGCACCCACGAGGGTGTGGATCTCATCGATGAACAGGATGATGTCACCGCGGGTGCGGATCTCCTTGAGCACCTTCTTCAGGCGCTCCTCGAAGTCACCGCGGTAGCGGGAACCCGCCACCAGCGACCCGAGGTCGAGCGTGTAGAGCTGCTTGTCCTTGAGCGTCTCGGGGACGTCCCCGGCGGTGATCGCCTGGGCCAGGCCCTCGACGACCGCAGTCTTGCCGACGCCCGGCTCACCGATCAGCACAGGGTTGTTCTTGGTGCGGCGCGAGAGCACCTGCATCACGCGCTCGGCTTCCTTGTCCCGCCCGATGACCGGGTCGAGCTTGCCCTCGCGGGCAGCCTGGGTGAGGTTGCGACCGAACTGGTCCAGCACGAGCGACCCGGCAGGCTGGCCCTCGGACGGACCGCCGGCCGTGGCCGGCTCCTTGCCCTGGTAGCCCGAGAGGCGCTCGATGACTTCCTGGCGCACGGCCGACGGCTCGGCCTTGAGACGGGAGAGGACCTTGACGGCCGTGCCCTCGCCCTCGCGCAGCAGACCCAGCAGGATGTGCTCGGTGCCGATGTAGTTATGGCCCAGCTGCAGCGCCTCGCGCAGGCTCAGCTCGAGCACCTTCTTCGCACGGGGCGTGAAGGGGATGTGGCCGCTGGGGGTCTGGTTGCCCTCGCCGATGATGTCGCGAACCTGCTCGCGCACTGCATCGAGGGTGACGCCGAGGGCTTCGAGCGCCTTGGCGCCGACCCCTTCGGCCTCGTGGATCAGCCCGAGCAGGATGTGCTCGGTGCCGATGTAGTTGTGATTCAGCAGCCGTGCCTCGTCCTGCGCCAGGACGACGACGCGGCGGGCGCGATCGGTGAAGCGTTCGAACATGGTCCTCCCCCGTCCGGTGGTGGTGATGGATCGAGACTACGCGGGTTCGGCGCAGATGCCCCGCCTGTTCGCCGCTGGCGTGACGCCCGGCCGATGCCGTGCTGTCACGACTCGCCCCTGCCCCCGAGTTCCGGCTCTCCCGCCTCCCGACTGCCCGGCCTCGGGCGTCCCCCTCCCGGTCGCGGGCTGCTGCGCCTTACCCGCCCCGCGGGAGGCGACGGTCGACTAGCATCGAACACGTCGTGACCGGCACGTACGCCGGTCCAGCGAGGAGTAGGACGCGATGCCAGCACCGCACGCCGTGACCGACCGGGCCATCGACGCGATCAAGCAGATGATCATCGACGGCGAGCTCGGACCTGCGGACCGCCTTCCCCCGGAGAAGGAGCTCGCGGAGCGCATCGGCGTGAGCCGCAACTCCCTGCGCGAGGCCGTCAAAGCGCTCTCCGTGATCCGCGTGCTCGACGTGCGCCAGGGCGACGGCACCTATGTCACCTCGCTCGCACCGAGCGTGCTCGTGGAGTCCCTCGGGTTCATCCTCGATCTGCACCAGGGCTCCGGTGAAGGGCAGATCCTCGAGGTGCGGCGGCTGCTCGAGCCGACGGCCGTCGAACAGGCCTGCCCGCATCTGAGCGATCACGACTTCGAGCGCCTCGAGCAGCTCATGGTCGATCTGTCCGACCACTCCTCGGTCGAGGAGCTGGTCCAGGCGGACATCGACTTCCATCAGCTCATCACCAGCCGATGCCCCAACGCCTACCTCACCTCGATGCTCGAGGGCCTCGCCAGCGCGACCGCCCGGGCACGGGTCTGGCGAGGGCTCACGGAGGATGCCGCCGTGGAATCCACGCTCGCCGAGCACCGCCGCATCCTCGACGCCCTGAAGGCCGGTCGCGGAGACCTCGCACGGGTGCACGCCGCCGCCCACATCGGAGGCGTCGAGAGCTGGATCCTGAAGGGGACCACGGTCGACTGACCGACCCGGGGATCGGCTGGACCGCGCGATCGACTGGACCCCGAAGGGTCAGCGCCCGCCGTCGGCCGCTCGCCGATAGACGCGCGCCGCCGTGCCGTGCAGGATCTGCTCGCGGTCCGCCGCCGGCAGGTCCGCCAGCAGAGCCAGCAGGTCGCCCGTGCCGGAACCGAGATCGAAGGGCACGGGAGCGATCGGCCAGTCACTGCCGTACATCAGCCGCTCGGGGCCGAACAGCTCCAGCGCCAGGTCCACCGCACGGCGGAGATCCGCACCGGCGCTGTAGCCCTGCCCGCTCGTGGCCAGGCCGGAGAGCTTGGCGATCGTCGTCCCCCGCGCCGCGAACGCTCTCAGGGACTCCTCCCATCGAGGCAGGTCCCGGGAGTCCCCGAGCGGCGGCTTCCCGAGGTGGTCGAGCACCACGACCAGGCTGTCGACCTCGTCGGCGAGACGGGTCGCCTGGTCCAGATGCCGGGGGAAGGCATCCGGGACGTCCAGCGGCACCCCGTGGCCGGCGAGCAGCGTGAGGCTCTCCCGGACCTCGGGCCGGTCGAGGAACCCGGGATCGGGATCATCGTGGACCAGATGGCGCACCCCGACGACGCGGCGCATCGCCGCGGCGTCATCCAGCAGCGTCGCCGTGGCCACGGGATCGGCGAGCGGCAGCCAGGCGACGACGTCGACCTGGTCCACGCTCCCCGGCAGGGTGTCGATGCGTGCCGCGGAGTCCTGCAGCGCCCTGGTGTCCGCGAGCGTGTCGTCGGCCTGCACCAGCACGACGCGCGTGGTGCCGAGCGCGACCTGCTGCGGGGCGACCTCCTCCCAGCGGGCGTCACGGCGCAGCGCCTCCGGTGCCCCGCCGAGCCAGCCGTACCCGCCGCCGGAGCGGTCCCACAGGTGCAGGTGGGTGTCGGTGATACCCGTGTCGGTCATCCCGGTGCTGGTGGGAGGGCTGTCCGGGAGCTCAGCGCTCGTGCGACGGTCCCCTGCCGGCTCACGCACCGATCTGCTCCCACAGCTCCTCGGGGATGTCCTGGCCGATGCGCTCGATGTTCTGGCGCACCTGGTCCGCGGTGCGCATGCCCAGCACGACCGAGGCGATCGCCGGGTGCCGCAGCGGATACCGGATCGCCAGATCCGGCAGCTCGACGCCATGCTCCCGGGCGAGCTCGGCCAGCTCGCGCGCTCGCTGCAGAAGATCCTCGGGGGCGTCGCCGTACTCGTACTTCGCCGTATCGGGCACCACAGGGCGCGAGAGGATCCCGGAGTTGAACACCGAGACCGCCACGACCTCGACACCGTGCTCGAGGCATGCGGGCAGCAGCTCGGCGGCGGCCGGCTGCTCGAGCAGCGTGTAGCGACCCGACATCATGACCACGTCGATCAGGCCGGTGCGCACCGCACGCGTGAGCACGTCGGCGTCCTTGGAGCCGACCCCGATGCGGCTGATGAGCCCTTCGTCGCGCATCGCGACGAGTGCGGCGAGCGCTTCGTCCATCGAGTGCTCCTCGGGCGCCTCCTCGGGGTCGTGGAGGTAGAGGATGTCCACGCGGTCCAGGCCCAAGCGCTCGAGCGACTCGGCATGGCTGCGACGGATGCCCTCCTCGGTCATGTCCCACCGGCGCACGAAGTCGTTCGGCACGGCGAACTCGTTCGCCATGTCGTCGCCGTCCCCGGGCCCGGGGACCAGCAGGCGGCCCACCTTCGTCGAGACCAGGTACTCCTCGCGGGGGTAGGGGGCGAGCAGCGCTCCGAGGCGACGTTCGCTGGTGCCGACCCCGTAGTGGGGCGCCGTGTCGTACAGGCGGATGCCACCCTCCCAGGCGGCCTCGACAGCGCCGCGGGCCTCCTCGTCGGTGGTGACCCGGAAGATGTTCCCAAGCTGGGCGGCGCCGAAGCCGAGCTCCGGCAGGCGGGCGGGCCCGGGACGACGATGGCGGGCGGTCTCGACGGGATCGGGAGTTGCTGACTCCATGGGTTTCACTCCTCGAAGGTGGGGATCGACGGGTTGCTCTGAGCGCCCGGGGCGGATCGGGCCGGGAGTCAGATCGAACCGGAGGTCTGATCGAGCCGGAGCTCGATCACCGGCAGCAGCAGGTCGGGCCGACGGATGGGCAGGGTCATCGTCAGCACATCGGGTCCGAGACCTGCCGGGGTCATGTTCATGGCCTGCTGGTCCGGGTCGATCGTGCTCAGGGCGACCTCGGACCCATCATGCAGGAATCGTGCGAAGCGCACGCGTCCCGACAGGCCGGGAAGGTGGAGGTGCTGCATCGGCCAGGTCGTCAGGTGCACGTACAGCCGGTCCCCGCGCCGGGTGAGCATGGTTCCCTGCGGCGCGACCAGGCCGTCGGCAGGACCGGCTCCATGGACCGACGCGGCGTGCAGGTCCATCCACTCCCCGACCCGGCGGAGGATCTCCCGATCGGCCGATGAGATGGCGCCCCGACCGTCGGGCCCGACGTTCAGCAGCAGATTGCCGCCCTTGGCCACGGAATCGACGAGCATCCGCACCAGCAGGTCCGGGCTCTTGTGGTCGTGGTTGTCGCGGTCGTACCCCCAGGAACCGTTGGTGGTCTGGCAGGCTTCCCACCGCATGAGAGCACCATCGGCCGAGGTCATCGGGGCGGCCGGCTGGTACTGCTCGGGCGTGACGAGGTCCCCGGGGATGCCGAGCCGGTCGTTGACCACGCAGGTGGGCTGCAGCTCGCGCACCATCGCCCGCAGCTTCTCGGCGTCCCAGTCCTCGGGGCCCTTGCCGTCCCGCTCAGGGTTGGTGAAGTCGAAGAACAGGTAGTCGATCCGCCCGTAGTTCGTGAGCAGCTCGCGCACCTGAGCATGGAGGTACGTGCGGTATCGGGCCATGTCCCGCCCGGAGTTCAGGGCCTCGACATCCGGCCGATCGCGCAGCGGATGGCTGACATCGATCGTGAAGTCCGGATGCGCCCAGTCGAGCAGCGAATGGTAGAACCCGACGTGGAGGCCCTCGGCGCGCAGAGCGTCGACGAACTCCCGCACCAGATCACGGCCGCAGACGTCCGGCGCCGAGTAGTCCGTGTGCTCCGTCTCGAACAGGCAGAAGCCTTCATGATGCTTGGTGGTGAGCACGGCGTAGCGCATCCCGGCCTCGCGGGCCCGGCGGGCGATGTCCGGGGCGTCGAAGCGGTCGGGGTCGAAGAACTCCGTATAGCGGCTGTAGTCCTCGAGCGTGCGGTGCTCGCGCGTCATCGACCATTCGTGGCGCGCCGGGATAGCGTAGAGACCGAAGTGGACGAAGAGGCCGAAACGGGCTTCGTCGAACCAGGCGTGGGGGTCCGCGCCGACCACGCCCTCAGAGTGCGGGGGTGCCCCGAGATCAGGCGACGACGACATGGCTCGGATCCTTCCAGACGGTCCCCTCCGGGAACAGGTGATCCCGGATGGACGCCTCGTGCATGCCGGCGCTGGAACCTGCCTGTGTCGGTGCCTGGTAGGCGCCGTCCCGGATGACGACGGGGTCCTCGAAGTGCTCGTGCAGATGGTGCACGTACTCGATGAACCGGTCCGATCGCGGCCCGGCCACCGCTGCCGCGTCGAAGAAGGCGTAGTGCTGGACCAGCTCGCACAGTCCGACGCCGCCGGCGTGCGGGCACACGGGGATGTCGAACTTCGCGGCCAGGAGGAGGATCGCGATGTTCTCGTTGACTCCTCCCACCCGCGCCGCGTCGAGCTGGAGCACATCGATCGAGCCGGCCTGCAGCAGCTGCTTCGCGATGATCCGGTTCTGCATCTGCTCCCCTGTGGCCACTCGCAGCGGGGCGATGGCGGTGCGGATCGCAGCATGGGCGAGCACGTCGTCGGGGCTGGTGGGCTCTTCGATCCAGGCGGGGTCATAGGGAGCGAGCTGTTCGAGCCAGGCGATGGCATCGGCCACGTCCCAGCGCTGGTTCGCATCCATCGCGATGGGGTAACCCTCCCCCATCGTCTCCCGGGCGATCCGCATGCGGCGCACATCGTCCTCGATGTCGGCTCCGACCTTGAGCTTGACCATCGCGAATCCCTCGTCCCGCGCTTCGCGCAGCAGCCGAACGAGCTTCTCGTCGCTGTAGCCGAGCCAGCCGGGCGTGGTGGTGTAGGCGGGCACGCCCTGTGCCTGGAGCTGGGCGATGCGGTCAGCCTTCCCGGGCTCGCCGCGACGCAGGATCTCGAGGGCCTCGTCGCGGGTGAGGGCATCGGTGAGATAGCGGAAGTCGACGAGATCGACGATCTCCTCTGGGCTCAGCTCTGCGAGCAGCAACCACAGAGGCTTGCCCTCCCGGCGTGCCCGCAGGTCCCATGCCGCGTTGACCACGGCACCGATCGCCATGTGCATGACGCCCTTCTCCGGACCCAGCCAGCGCAGCTGCGAATCGCCGACCAGGTCTCGGGAGAAGTCGCCGAGATGGGCGAGCAGCTCGTCGACCTCGCGCCCGACGACATGTCCGGCGAGCGCCTCGATGGCCGCGCACTGCACGTCGTTGCCTCGGCCGATGGTGAAGACGAGGCCGTAACCGACGCCGCCGTCGCTCGTGCGCAGCTCGGCGTAGGCCGCCGAGTAGTCGGGATCCGGATTCATGGCGTCGGAGCCGTCCAGCTCCCGCGAGGTGGGGAAACGGACGTCGCTCACGCGCAGGTCGCTGATGGTGGACACAGGGGCTCCTCGAAACGGCTCGGCGAATCTTCGGCAGATGCGTTGGGCTGCAGTGTCCCAGCAACCGAATCATCGGATGATTAACGTCAGATTACGGATCAATATCGACGCACGCAAGGCGCACACCCGCCAGAACGCGCCCGATTGTGGGAGTGCGCGCTCCAGATCGACCTTCCTGACGCACGTCCTCTCCCCAAACATCCGAGGACTTCTTGGCAGTCCTCCTATCTGCCACGACGATGAACCGTTCTCCCCGACGACGAGGTCATGGATGGCGTGCGCATCTGCGATGGGATTCGGTACCGATCGGGTCGCCGGACTTCGTCATCACGACCTCCCGCCCCGACCCGGTCCAGATGATCCGCTGGGCGGACTATCAGTTCGAGCTCGGCCTGACGATCTCCATGGGGCGCGGCGAGAAGGGTGTCGGCCGGGAAGTCTTTGGAGGAGAACACCTCCTCGATCGAGCCGTCGCTGTTCACGGCCGGCGAGGTCTACGAGCCGTATCGCATCAGCCAGGACCTCAAGGCGCCGAAGCTCACCTTCGACATGGAGCAGTGCCGCAGAACGGTCAGTGGCAGAACGGTGACGGGCGGTCCGGTCGCAGAACCTCTGCAGCCGGACCGCCCGTCGTCATTCCGTACGGGATGCACCATCGGACCGGACCCGGGGCGCCGACCGGATGCGCGGCCGAGATCCGCGACCGAGATCAGCCGCCGAGACGTGCGGCATTCCGATCGACGCTGATCATCGGCGCAGGGACATCAGGAGTCCGGCCTCAGCGTCGTCGCACGATAGGCGATGGTGGAATCCGGGACGGGCGCGCCGGTCGCGTCATGCACCGAGGCAGCCTCGAGCACAGCTCCCTGCCCGCTGAGCTCGACCACGAGCGCCGAGGCGCGCACAGCCTGCTCGAGCCGATGGATGCGGCGCACGCCGATGGTGGCCCCGGAGGCGAGCACGGTCCCGTCCTCCAGGAGGATCCGGTGACCGGTGACCCGCTGCCCCTCCTCGAGCCGTTCGACGAGCTCGACATGATCGAAGTTGGTCTCCGCACCCAGATCGATGCGCACGGTGGAGCCGTCGGCCGTGAGGGTTCCGGGATGCGGGCAACCGAAGCGCTGCTCGAGCGCCTCGGCGAACTCGCGCACGCGCGCGGCATCGGCCGGATCGATGCGGCCCCGGCGGTCCGGCGGGATGTTCAGGAGCAGATTGGCGCCGAGCCCGATCGAGCGGTCGTGGACCGCCAGCAGATGCGACAGCGACTTGGGCTCCTCCCCCGGCTGCCAGAACCATCCCTTGCGCAGGGAGACATCGCACTCCGGCGGCAGGTAGACCGGTTCCCCGGTCTCGACGACGTCCTCGTCGTAGTTGTTGAGATCCGTCGAGGTCGTCACGTACTCGACGGGGTCGGCGGCCAGGCCGTCCTCGTTGCCCACCCAGCGGATGGTCGCCGGTCCCATGTTGAAGATCATCGCCTGCGGCTGCAGCTCGGCGGCGAGCGCGCCGACGGCGTCCCAGTCGTATTCGCGACCCGCGGATCCTGCGCCGTCGAACCACAGCTCGAACAGCTGCCCGTAGTTCGTGCACAGCTCCCGCAGCTGGGCGAGATAGAACTCGTCATAGACGGCGGCGTCCTCGTACTGCGGGGCGTTGCGGTCCCACGGCGAGGCGTACAGGCCGAGCTTCATCCCGTAGCGGGTGCAGGCGTCGGCGACCTCGCGCACCACATCACCGTTGCCGTCCTTCCAGGGCGAGGACGCCACGGAGTAGTCGGTGGTGGCGGTGGGCCACAGGCAGAAGCCGTCGTGATGCTTGGCCGTGAGCACCACGTACTTCGCGCCCAGCTCGTGCGCGGTCCGCACCCATTCGTCGGCGTCCAGCTCGCTCGGATCGAAGCTCTCCGGCGCCAGGGTGCCGTCGCTCCATTCCTTCCCGGCGAACGTGTTGACCCCGACGTGGAAGAACACCCCCAGCCCGTCGCGCTGCCAGGTCAGCTGGGCGGCAGTCGGGACGAGCGGGACCTGCTGCGTCTGTGGGGGCTGGGCGGCCGGCAGTGCGGTCGTGGCGGTGGTGTTCTCAGGGGTGGTCTGCGCGTCGTCGCGCGGAGTGGATGCCATACGCCCAGTCAATCAAAGATCGGGCCTTTGCGGGAGATCCTGCCAGCACCTGATCCCGATCAGGCTCATACCTACTGCTGGACCCGACAGAGACCCTCCAGCCCTCCCGCGAGACATCGGGCCTCTCCGGTCCGAGCGGTGCAACAGCTCACAGCCACGCCCGCTACCCTGACCCTCATGAGTCGATCCGGAGCGCCCGCGGGCCCGACGCAGGTCCCCGCCTGGGTCATGCATGTCAACGAGTTGATCGAGCACGTCTATCTGGTGCTGCGGATCAACATCGTCTGGACCCTGCTCAGCCTCCTGGGCCTGATCGTGGCGGGCGTCGCCCCGGCCGGAGCCGCCGCGGCCGACGCCTTCATCTCCTCGCGGCACGGAGCCCCGGTCAAGGTGCTCCCGCTGATGTGGGAGAGCTACCGCCGCCAGTTCGTCAGCGCCAACCTCCGGATGCTGCCGCTCATGGTGGTCCAGCTCGGCTCGGCGTCGATGATCTGGATCGTCCTGGGCGGCGGCACGTCGACCTCGACGATGGCCGTCGTCCTGTCCGGGCTCGCGGTCGTGAGCGCCGCCTGGTCCACGGTCAGCGTCGCCCTGCTGATGACCGTCCCACGAGTCCGCCGCCAGGACCTCCTGGTGGCGTGGCGGCTGGCGATCCTCCTCCCCGGCGCCCTGCCCCTGCGCTTCATCGGCCTGATCCTTCTGCTCGCCGTGTGGATCACGCTGTGCACGTTCCTCTGGCCGGTCGCCCTCCTGGTGGGTGCCGCCGCAGGGATCGACATCGCCACGACGGTGCTGAGTCGTCGGGTCGGGCTGCTGCTGGAGGATCTCGAGGCCTCCCGCGCGGTCACCGTCTGACGCCCCCCGGAGTCCTCTGACGGGCAGGCATGCGCCCTCCTCCCGGGTCGACAAGGGATACCCTGGACGCCACGGCCGCCCCATAGCGCGCGAGAGATCACGCAGCGCTCCCCAGGTGCGCCTCCCGAGCTAGCTGGAACGGAGAACCATGGCAGACCTTGACGTCACCCGTGCAGATGCGGTGCTGATCGGCGGGGGGATCGCGAGCGCCACCCTCGCCGCGATGCTCACCGAGCTCGAGCCCGACTGGAACATCGAGGTGCTCGAGAAGCTCGACGGCCTCGGCCAGGAATCCAGCGACGGATGGAACAACGCCGGCACCGGGCACAGCGCCCTGTGCGAGCTGAACTACACCCCGCAGGACGTCGACGGCTCGGTCAGCCCGACCAAGGCGATCTCCATCAACGAGCAGTTCCAGGTCTCCCGCCAGTTCTGGGCGCACCTGGTGGAGACCGGCCGGATCGGTGATCCCTCGACCTTCATCCATGCCGTGCCGCACATGAGCTTCGTGCACGGCATGGAGAACGTGGACTACCTGCGTCGGCGCCACGAGGCGCTCTCGAAACACCCGCTGTTCGACCGCATGGAGTTCACGACGGAGCACCGCCAGCTCTCCGAGTGGGCACCGCTGGTCACCGAGGGCCGCCCGGTCACCGAGACGATCGCCGCGACCTACTCCCCCGACGGCACCGACGTCGACTTCGGGACCCTGACCACCCAGCTCCTGGACTACGCCGGTCGCTACGGCACCACCGTCTCCACCGGCTCCGAGGTCGTGGACCTGCGCCGGATGGGCACGGACTGGGGCGTCATGGTCCGCTCCACGGCCGACGACTCGATCCGGGTCGTCCGCGCCCCGATGGTGTTCGTCGGAGCGGGCGGCGCCGCGCTGCCCCTGCTCCAGAAGTCCGGCATCGACGAGATCCGCGGCTTCGGCGGGTTCCCGATCTCCGGACAGTGGCTGCGCTGCACCGACCCCTCCGTGATCGCACGGCACGACGCGAAGGTCTACGGCAAGGCCGCCGTCGGGGCCCCGCCGATGAGCGTCCCCCACCTAGACACCCGGTACGTGGACGGCCAGCGGTCGCTCATGTTCGGCCCGTATGCGGGCTGGTCGCCGAAGTTCCTCAAGTCCGGCAGCTACATGGACCTGTTCGGGTCCATCAAGCCCTCCAACATCACCCAGATGATGGCTGTCGCCCCGCCGAACCTCGACCTCATGGTCTACCTGGGCTCCCAGCTCGCCGCGACCCGCCATCAGCGGTTCGACGCCCTGCTGGAGTACATGCCCGACGCCCGCGAGGCGGACTGGGAGGAGGTCACCGCCGGACAGCGCGTCCAGGTGATCGCCCCTGACGCCTCCAAGCACGGGGTGCTGCAGTTCGGCACCCAGCTGATCAGTGCGGCCGACGGCTCGATCGGCGGCATGCTGGGCGCCTCGCCCGGCGCGTCGACCGCCACGAGCATCATGCTGAACCTGCTCGGGAAGATGTTCCCGGAGCGGATCGAGCAGTGGCGCCCGACCATCACGAAGATGGTCCCCAGCTGGGGCACGCACCTGGCCGAGGATGCCGACGCCGCGCACCGCTCGCTGCAGGCCACCGCCGCTTCTCTGGGGCTCGAGCACCCCTGACCCGACCGTCGGCGCCTCCCGGGCGCCGACGGATCCTCGTCGCGGACGGACCGCGGCACGTCACCGTCGACCGCCCACCCGGCAGGACCAGGAAGAAGGAACCCGGATGCGAATCTCACTGATGACCACGTGCCTGGTGGATGTGATGGCGCCGGACGTCGCCCGGGCCACCGTCACCCTGCTCGAGCGCCTGGGGCACCAGGTCGTCTTCGACAAGCGCCAGACCTGCTGCGGGCAGATGCACACCAACACCGGGTACTACTCCGAGGCGGCCCCGGTGGTGCGCAGCTTCGTGGACACCTTCGAGCCGTCCCTGGACCGCATCGACGCGATCGTCATGCCCTCGGGGTCCTGCGCCGGCTGCGTGCGCGAGCAGCACCAGCTGGTGGCGCAGCACGAGGAGGACCCCGTGCTCGAGGAACGCGTGGCCGCCGTCTCGGCGAAGACCTACGAGCTCTCCGAGCTGCTCGTGGACGTGCTCAAGGTGACCGATGTCGGCGCGTACTTCCCGCACAGCGTCACCTACCACCCCACCTGCCACTCGATGCGAGTGCTCAAGGTCGGCGCGCGACCGCTGAAGCTGCTGCGGGCCGTCGAGGGCATCGACATCCGCAACCTCCCCGAGTCCGACTCCTGCTGCGGGTTCGGCGGCACGTTCTCGGTGAAGAACGACGCGACCTCCGATGCGATGGTCACCGACAAGGCGGCCAACGTGGTCTCCACCGGCGCCGAGTTCGTGGTCGCCGGGGACGCGTCGTGCCTGATGAACATCGGCGGCAAGCTGCGGCGCACCAGCGACGACGCCGCAGGACCGCAGGCCGTCCACCTGGCGCAGATCCTCGCCTCCACCCCGGACGATCCCTTCGTCCCGTCCGAGACCATCCTGGGGAGGGCCTCATGAGCACCGTCGACCTCGGCATCCCGACCATCCGCCCCCAGTACGCCTCGCCGTCCTCGAACCTGCGCGGCACGCAGTCCTTCCCCGAGGCCGCGCGTGGTGAGCTCGAGGACGGGACATTGCGCGAGAACCTCCGCCATGCCACCGCCACCATCCAGTCCAAGCGCGCCTCGGCGGTGCGCGAGGTGCGCGATTGGCAGAAGCTCCGCAACGCCGGCAGCGCCCTGAAGTGGCAGGTCACCGACCATCTCCCGGAGCTGCTGGAGCAGCTCGAGGAGTCCGTGACCGCGGCCGGCGGGGTGGTGCACTGGGCCCGAGACGGCGACGAGGCCGGCGAGATCGTCACGCGTCTCGCCCTCGAGCGCGGCGCCGAGGAGATCCTCAAGGTCAAGTCGATGGCGACCCAGGAGATCGGCCTGGACGAGACCCTCGAGCACGCCGGGATCCGGGCCATCGAGTCGGACCTCGCCGAGCTCATCGTGCAGCTCGCCGGCGACACGCCGTCCCACATCCTCGTCCCCGCGATCCACCGCAACCGCGCCGAGATCCGGGAGATCTTCCTGCGCGCCATGCCGGATCTGGATCCGTCGATCACCGACGAGCCCGCGGAGCTGGCCGATGCGGCGCGCCGCTTCCTGCGCGAGAAGTTCCTGGACATGCCGGGATCGGTGGCGATCTCCGGGGCGAACTTCGCCGTCGCGGACACCGGCACCCTCGTGATCGTCGAGTCTGAGGGCAACGGCCGCATGTGCCTCACGCTGCCCAAGACCCTCATCTCCGTGGTCGGGATCGAGAAGATCATCCCGTCGTTCCAGGATCTCGAGGTGTTCATGCAGCTGCTGCCGCGCTCCTCCACCGGGGAGCGGATGAACCCCTACACGACGCTGTTCACGGGAGTCACCCCGGGCGACGGCCCCGAGGAGTTCCATCTGGTGCTGCTGGACAACGGACGCAGCGCCGTGCTCGAGGACCCGGAGGGACGCAGCGCCCTGCACTGCATCCGCTGCTCGGCCTGCCTGAACGTGTGCCCGGTCTACTCCCGCACCGGCGGCCACGCCTACGGCTCCACCTACCCCGGCCCGATCGGGGCGATCCTCTCCCCGCAGATGACGGGCATGCACGGGCCGGACGACCCCAACACCTCGCTCCCCTACGCCTCGAGCCTCTGCGGCGCCTGCTACGACGTGTGCCCCGTGAAGATCGACATCCCCAAGATCCTCGTGCACCTGCGCGCCGAGGAGGTCGACGACCGTCGGGAGACCAAGGGCGAGTTCCGCGGCACCTGGGACGTGGCGATGAAGGGTGCGAGCACCCTCATGAGCTCTCCCGGTGCCTACGACAAGGCGGTGCGCGCCGCCGGACCGCTCTCGAAGGTGCTGCGCGGCAAGAACATCGGGAAGGTCCCCGGGATGATCCCCCTGGTCCCGGGATGGACCGATCATCGTGACCTGCCCAAACCCGGGAAGTCCTTCCGCAGCTGGTGGGACGCCCGGGAGAAGGATGCCGCCCGGACCGAGGCGTCGCGCCCCGACTCGGGAACGGCCCCCGGGCCCGAGCTGCCCGGCGGCGCCGTGGCATCCGACGGGCCCGACGACGCCCCCACCCGCGGCGAGGAGCAGCGATGAGCGACTGGAGGGACCAGCGACCGGTCCACACCCCCGGGGTGAGTGCGAAGGAAGAGATCCTCGCCCGCGTACGCACAGCCCTCGCGGCCCCGCGCCGGGACGCCGTCACCGAGGCGGAGGACGTGCCTCGCGATTATCAGCGCGCCGATTCCAAGCAGGAGGTCTCCACCGACCGCGGCAAGGTGCGCGACGTGCTCGTGCAGCGTCTCGAGGACTACACCGCCGTCGTGCATCGCACCACGGCCGACGAGGTGCCGGCCGCCATCGCCGCGGCCCTCGGGTCCGAGAGCCGGGTCATCGTGCCCGCGGGGCTGCCGGCTGCATGGACCGGCTCCGTGGACGCCACGGTGATCCAGGACGACGGCAGCGCCTCGCCCCGGGAGCTCGACGCGATCGATGCCGTCATCACCGGCTGCCACACCGCGATCGCCCTCACCGGCACGATCGTGCTGCGCGGCGACGATCTCGGGGGCCGACGGGCGATCACCCTGGTCCCCGATCACCACATCGTGGTCGTCGAGGACGAGCAGGTGGTGCTCGGTGTCCCCAAGGGCATCGAACGCATGGGCACCGACCCCGGCGCCCCCTGGACGATGATCTCCGGGCCCAGCGCCACCAGCGACATCGAGCTCAGCCGTGTCGAAGGCGTCCACGGACCGCGACGGCTCGACGTCGTGCTCGTCGAGCCGGCCCCTGAGCCTGAACCAGAGGCCGAGCCAGAGCCAGAGCCAGAGCGCGAGCGGGAACCGAAGCGCGCGGCCGCGGCCGCGTCCACGTCAACGTCCACTCAGGACCACCAGGAGAAGACCTCATGACCGATCGCCTGCCCACCGCCGACTCCCAGGCCTCCCCCGCAGGCGACGTCCGGGACCGCGGTGAGCTGTTCGTGCTGAGCGCGGGCGACTATCAGGTCGAGGTCTCGACGCTGGGCGCCATCGTCGAGGCCCTCACCGTCGGCGGCCGCGACCTGCTGGTGCGCAACCCCGAGCAGGGGCCGATGCAGTTCTTCCGCGGAGCAGTCGTCGCGCCCTGGCCGAACCGGATCGGCGACGGCGCGTACTCCTGGGACGGCCAGGACATCCAGACCGCGCTCACCGAACCGGAGCGGGGCAACGCGCTCCACGGCCTGATCTCGTTCCAGGCCTTCACCCCGGTCGACGTCACGGCGGACGCGATCACGCTGCGCACCGAGCTGTTCCCCTCCCCCGGATATCCCTTCCACCTGCTGCTGACGGTCCACCACGCTGTGGACCCCGACGCCGGCCTCACCACGACGGTCTCGGCCCGGAACATCGGACATCAGGATGCTCCGTACGGCGTCTGCCCCCACCCGTATCTGGTGGCCGGACCCGAAGCCCTGGACGAGTGGACCCTGCAGGTCGAGGCCGGCACGGTGCTCACCGTCACCGAGGATCGCCTGCTCCCCACGGGCACCGAGCCGATCGCTCCCGGGAGCGACTTCGATTTCGGCCGTCCGCGCATGATCGGACCGCTGTTCATCGACCATGCCTTCACGGATCTCGGGCGCGATGAGGACGGTCTCGTGACCGCAACCGTGACCGCGCCCGGCGGGACCGGGGTCGCGCTCACCGCAGGCGCGGACTGCGGATGGCTCCAGGTGCACACCGGGGACCGTCCGGAGCCGGAGAACAACCGGCTCGGTCTCGCGGTGGAGCCGATGACCTGTCCGCCCGACGCGTTCCGCAGCGGCACCGACGTGGTGCGCCTGTCCCCGGGCGAGGACTTCTCCGCGAGCTGGTCGATCCGCGGCTGGTGAGCCGGACGGGTCCGGATCCCGCATGACGAGAGCCCGTCACCTCGGAAGGTGACGGGCTCTCGTCATCCCGGAAGAATTCCCCGGCAGGGTGCCGCGCGATCACTTCGCGTGGGCGTCCTCGTATGCCGTGCGGATGGTGCCGGAGATCCGGCCGCGGTCGGGGACGTCGTAACCGGCTTCCCGCGCCCACTCGCGGATACGTGCCGAATCGTTCGCGCCGCCGGAGCGGCCGGACGAGGTCCCGCGGCTGCGACGACCGCCGACGCGACGGGCCTTGCTGACCCAGGTGCCCAGCTCCTCGCGGAACTTCCGGGCGTTGTCCTCGGACAGATCGATCTCGTAGGCGACGCCATCGGCGGCGAAGCTCACGGTCTCGGCGGCCTGACCGCCGTCGAGATCATCGACGAGCTCCACGTAAGTCTTCCGTGCCATAGGGGTACTCCCTCGCTGGTCTGCGTTTTTCTGGTTCCGCGAACTCTGGTTGAGTTCGCGAGCGCCACCTAGTATCCATTGCGAAGGGGGGATTATCAATCTGCAGCGCAGAATCACTTCTGCACGGTGATCCTATTCATCCGTCGGATGAAGTTCCCGATAATCCTTCTCCGCCTGTCGCTGAGCTTCCCGCTCGTGCCGATCCGACCGCAGAATTGCCCGCATCACGAACCAGAACAGGAGGCCGACGCCCAGGGACGGCAGCAGAGATCCGGCTTCGAAGAAGAATCCGCTGTCCATCTCAGGCCTCCGGCTTCACGAGCGGGAACAGGATCGTCTCGCGAATTCCGAGGCCTGTCAGCGCCATGAGCAGACGATCGACGCCCATCCCCATGCCGCCGGTCGGCGGGAGCGCGTACTCCATGGCCTCGAGGAAGTCCTCGTCCAGCCGCATCGCCTCATCATCACCCTGGGCTGCCAGCTCCGCCTGCTGGGCGAAGCGCTCACGCTGGATGACGGGATCCACGAGCTCGGAGTAGCCGGTGCCCAGCTCGAAACCGCGCACATACAGATCCCACTTCTCGACGACGCCGGGCGTCGTCCGGTGGGCACGGACGAGCGGGCTGGTCTCGACCGGGAAGTCGCGCACGAAGGTGGGCTCGTACAGGTGGTCGCCCACCCGGTTCTCGAAAAGCTCCTCGACGAGCTTGCCGTGGCCGAACTTCGGATGATCGAGATCGAGGTCCAGGGATCGTGCGATCTCGCGCAGGCGCTCCGGCGTCGTCTCCGGGGTGATCTCCTCGCCGAGCGATTCGGAGAGAGATCCGTAGACGGTGATCTTCGCCCACTCCCCGCTGAAGTCGTAGTCGGATCCGTCCAGGAGGGTGACGACCTGCGAGCCGGTGGCACGCTCGGCGGCTTCCTGAACAAGTGTCTGGGTGAGATCGCCGATGGAGTTGTAATCTCCGTACGCCTCATACGCCTCGAGCATCGCGAACTCGGGCGAATGCGTCGAATCCGCACCTTCATTGCGGAAGTTGCGGTTGACCTCGAAGACCCGCTCCAACCCGCCCACGGCCGCCCGCTTCAGGTACAGCTCCGGGGCGATCCGCAGGAAGAGGTCGAGGTCGAAGGCATTCATGTGGGTGACGAACGGGCGCGCCGCGGCACCGGAGGGGATCACCTGGAGCATCGGCGTCTCGACCTCGACGAACTCCCGGGAATGGAAGGACTCGCGCAGGGAGCGCATCACCTGGGCACGCTGGCGCACGGTGTCCCGGGCCTGCTGACGCACGATCAGGTCGACGTAGCGGTGACGCACCCGCGATTCCTCGGACAGGTCCGCGTGAAGCACAGGAAGGGGGCGCACCGCCTTCGCCGCCATCTGCCAGGTGTCGGCGAACACGCTGAGCTCGCCGCGACGCGAGGCCCCGACGCGGCCGTGGAAGAAAACGTGGTCGCCGAGGTCGACGTCCGCCTTGAGGTCGGCGAGGCGCTGCTCCCCGATCTCCGCGAGCGAGGCCATGATCTGCAGTCGCTGACCGGCGCCGTCCTGGATGGTCACGAAGGCGAGCTTGCCGGTGTTGCGCTGGAAGACGACACGTCCGGAGACTCCCACGACGTCCTCGGTCTCCTGGCCGGCCTCCAGGTGCCCGTAGGCCTCCCGCACAGCGGCGACCGTGGTGGTGACGGGGACCGAGACCGGGTAGGCCTCCTCGCCCCGCTCGAGCAGGCGCTCCCGCTTGGACTTGCGGACCGCTACCTGGTCGGAGGTGTCCGTGGGGTCGAGGGCAGGTGCGTTCTCAGTCATGATCCGCATTCTCTCATCACTCCCCGTGGATACGCTGGTCTCGTCAGGGAGCTGTCACCACCACCACAGCGGCGTCCAGCAGACGGGTGCCCTCCACCCGCCCCGCAAGGGCCACGAGCACCTCCCCGCGGTGATCGGCGCCGATGTCCGCGAGGGTGCTCGGATCCAGCGCGAGAGCATAGGCCCACTCGATCTCGGCGCGGTCAACGGCGGCCGCGAGCGCCCCGCGGAGACCGGCGTTCGAGGGGGCGGCGTCCTGCGCCGCGGCCAGGGTGCGCGACAGTGCCAGCGCCTGCTCCCGACCTTGATCCGTGAGGTAGACGTTGCGGCTGGACCGCGCCAGACCGCTGGGCTCGCGCTGGATCTCGACCGGCACGATGCGCACCGGGAGGTCGAGGTCGGCGACCAGCCGCTGGATGATCGCGACCTGCTGGGCGTCCTTGCGCCCGAAGACGGCCAGATCCGGCCGCGTCAGCTGCAGGAGCTTCGTGACCACGGTGACGACCCCGTCGAAATGCCCCGGCCGGGCCGCGCCCTCGAGGATCGTGCCGGCGTGTCCGGCGGTCACCGAGACGGTGGGCGGCAGCACCGGATACATCTCCTGGACCGACGGGGCGAAGACGAGGTCGACGAGCCCGTCGACGAGGGCGAGGTCCTGCTCGAGGACCCGCGGATAGGCGTCGAAGTCCTCCCCGGGACCGAATTGGAGAGGGTTGACGAAGTCGGTGAGGATCACGTGATCGGCGATCTCGCGGGCACGGGCCACGAGCGCGAGGTGCCCCTCGTGCAGGGCCCCCATGGTGAACACGGCCGCGACGGTGCCGTCCATCCCCGCACGCGCCTCCCGCAGCTGTGCCTTGGTAGTGACCAGTGCGGTGTCGCGGTCCGGCGCTCGCCCGTCGATCGGGGGGTCCTGTGGTGCGGTGCTCATGCGTCCTCCCTCGGCGGATTCTCCTCGAGCAGTGCCCGGATCTGCTCCCGGCTGTCCTCCGGGATCTTCGCACGCGTCAGGGCCGCGAGCGCGAGGGCGCGATAGGTGTCGCCGGTATCACCACGCACGCCGGACTCCGCCGTCGCGTCGAGATCGTCGAGCGCCTCGAGATGCGCCCCCACGGTTCCGGCGTCACCCCGCATCACCGGACCGGTGAGCGCCTTCGCGCCGTGTCGCAGGGATTCCTCGAGCGCCGCCTCGAGCAGGGGCCGGAGGTAGGCGCCGGGATCCTGGATGCCGATCCGGCCGAGCGCCTCCCGCGCCTGGTCCACGAGGACGACGAGGTGGTTCGCCGCGTGGGCGAGGGAGGCGTGGTACAGCGGCCGGTCCCCCTCTGCGAGCACTTCCACCTCGCCGCCGAGCTCCACGACGAGAGCGGCCGCGACCGGGAGGAAGGTCGGCTGGGCGGTGATGGCCATCGGGCAGCCGAGGAGCCGGGGCAGATCCGTCCGCGTGCCGGTGAAGGTCATGGCGGGGTGGATGGCGAGCGTCGCGCACCCCGCGACTGCCAGCGGTGCCAGCACGTCGGTCCCGTAGCGGCCGGAGGTGTGCACGACCAGCTGTCCGCCGGGGACGAGGCCGGTGGCGGCGATCCCGGCAGCGAGCGACTCGAGCTGGTCGTCGGGCACGGCCAGCAGGAGCATCTCGCTGCGTTCGACGATCGAGGGCACATCCAGCAGCGGGGCGCCGGGCAGCAGCTCCTCGGCCCGCTCGCGGGACGCGTCCGAGACGGCGTAGACCCCGGTGATCGCATGGCCCTCGGCGCGCAGGGCCGCACCGAGCACGGCCCCGACGCGTCCGGACCCGATGATGCCGATGCCGAGCCGTGGTGCGTTCATCGGTCCTCCAGGAGTTCATCAGGGGCGGGCGCGGCCGACGACCGACCCAGAGCGGGCTGCGGCCACATCTCGCGATCCCGGTAGCGGCGCAGGGTACGGGCATCGTGCGCGAGCGTGGCGTGCAGGGCGATGGCGTCCTCGCGGGCGAGGCCGCCGAGGTCCAGCGAGGTATCCCCCGCGATCCCCACCGAGAGGCTGAGCACCCCGAGCCGTCGGGCGAGCGGCCCGTCCTGGAGCGTGAGCTCCTGGATGCGTTCACGCGGGATGATCTGCACGGTCCTGCCCAGCACCCCGCTGCGGTGGATCACGGCCCCGGGCAGCAGCACGGTGACCTCGGTGCGTCGGGAGATCCAGTACAGGCGGGCCGGCGTGCGCAGACCGTCGATCTCCCGCGCCCTCGCCGTCATCAGGTGTTCGAGGGTCCCGAGATCGTCGTCGGTTCCGAGCGGGGCGGCGAGGTGGCTGAGCGTGGCGCCCAGCTCGTCCGGGGTGCCGACAGGCAGGACGTGCTCCGCCCCGTTCTCGTCGGAGTCGTCGATCCCGGCGACGGTCACGGACACAGCCGTCCAGCCGGGGGTGCGCCACAGCAGCGGCCTGCGCAGCTGGAAGCGCTGCACGCGCCCCGAGGCGATGTTGTCGGTGCGCGTGTTGGCCAGGCCGCGCCGCATCCGCAGCCCGCGGTCGGTGTTGCGGGAGACGAAGCCCCAGCCGGATTCGATCCGGCCGAAGACGTACTTCAAGATCGTGAACGCCGACGGCGCCAGGGCGATGACCATGGCGAACGACAGACCCTCCTGCCAGATCGCGAGGCCGATCGCGACGACGACACCCACGAAGCTCATGACGATGCCGAGGAGGAACCCGAGGTCCCGGAGGAGCGAGCGCACGAGCCGCCCCGTGGGGATCTTCGCAATCAGCTCGCCGTCGGTGACGCCGTCGTAGAGGACGCCCTCGAGCCGGCCGGCTCCGGTGGGCTCCGTCGTAGCGTCGTCGATGGCGGCATCATCGGTCGCAGCACCGCCGGTCGCAGCAACGGCGTTCGCAGCACCGCCGGTCGCAGCACCGTGAGCCCCGGCTCCGGGCGCCAGCTCTCCGGCCGACTGCTCGTGCCGGGCGGACGAGGTCGACCTGTCGGCCGTCCCGTCGGTCGAGATGGCCGTCTCCGCGGTGGCGGCACCGGGAAGCGCAGCGACCCCGAGGATCCGACGGCGCAGGAGCTCGGCGTCCGCGGACTTCACGTACTCGATGTCGAGGTACGACTCTCCGCCGCCCGCGACCTCGACCCGGACCTTCGCCAGACCCAGCAGGCGTGCGAGCAGCGGACGCTCGACGGAGACCGACTCGATACGGGCCTGCGGTGCATATTCTCGGGACTTGCTGATCACGCCGGTGTGCAGGGACACGCCGTCGTCGTCGACCGCATAGGTCGTGAACCACCAGCTTATCGAGGACAGCACGATGGCGATCACCACGGCGGCCAGGATGACGCCGGCGCCGATGAGCGCCTTGGTGACCGAGAAGTCGTTGACGAGCCGTGCGATGTTCTGGGCGGAGACCACTGCGACGATGCCGACGACGATCTTCCAGCCGCTCACCAGCGGGGTGATCGGGTGGGTCCGCCGGCGCCCGGCAGCCATGGTGCTGGGCTCCGGCGCCGCGGTGCCGCTCCCGCCCGCGGTGCCGCTCCCGCTCTCGGTATCGGCGTCGTCGGGCCCTGCGGTGGGGTGCTCGGTCGCGCTCACAGCGCAGCCATGATCTCGATGCCGCGCTCGGTCAGCATCGCTCGCAGGCGCTCGGCCTCCTGCTTGGGCAGACCGGGCAGCACGACGGTCGACCCGCCGGCGGCGGTGCTCACCGTGAGCTTCGCGAGACCGTAGCGACGGTCCACCGGCCCTTCGTCGATCTTCACGGACTGCACGCGCCCGTACGGGATCGTGTGCACCGAGCGGAACATGATGCCGCTGGCGATCGTCAGATCCTCCTGCGCGTCGAGGTAGCCGATCGCGCGCACCCGTCGCGGGGTGAGCAGGAGGCTCTGCAGCAGGATGATCAGGGGCAGCACGCCGATCGGGGCGAGCCACCACAGGTCCGTCAGCACCGCCGCCACGATCGCGCCCGCGATCATGAGCACCCACACCACGTAGCCCACGATGCCGGCGACATAACGCGCGGGCACCAGTCGAGGTGAGACGGGGCGCAGCGCGCCGGCGCCGAGGAGGCCGTCCGGGGTGTCGGGCAGCGTCGGCGACGTGGGGACGACGTGCATCGACGCCGTGGGGCGCTCGGTGGGTTCAGGAGCGGAAGTCATGGTCACCATCGTGTCACCTCGTGCGCTTCTCGCCATCCGACCTCCGGGGATGCTTTCCGCGTCGGACGCGGTCCTGCTCCCCCGATCGTCGGGGTGCGGAGCCGACGTTCAGCGGAGACAAAGGATTCAACGGATCCAGCGGGTCCAGCAGGTTCTGCCGGGCTCAGTGCCCGAGTCCTGCGCTCTCCCCGGTGCTCTCACCGCTGCCGTCGCCGTCGTCCGGGGGCAGATGCCCCCAGCGCTCGACGACCACGCCGAGGATCGCGAGCCCGATCCCCACCACGGCGGCGGCACCCGTCGGGAGGATCGCTGCGAGCGGGTCCCCGGTCCCGGTGACCATCAGGTACAGGGTCTGCCCGGCGAAGATCCCGCCCACCACCGCGCCGGTGTAGGCACTGGCGCGAGCCAGCAGCACGGTGCGGAAGGCGGTGGGCAGGTCGATCTGATGGCGGCGCGGGGCGAGGCTCGGATGGACCCGGCGCTCCTCGCTCTCGGCCATATAGCGGCGCAGCGGGATCCCGTAAGCCAGCAGCACCGCTCCCATCGCGAGCATCACCGCGGTGGTCAGCCAGCCCGCGATCGGCAGGGAGTGGCCCCGCGACGCGAGGGTCTCGAGCATCTGGGCGCCGAACCCCGCACCGATCACGACGATCAGCAGCAGGATCGGCAGGTTGAGCGGCCTCACGAGAAGTCGAACCCGGGGATCGGCGTGCCCGGTCGCAGGCCGTCACGATCCGTGGCCTCCGCGAGCAGCGCGACGATCGGGCCGCGGCCCGGCAGCACGGCGTCGGGCCGCGCGGCGTGCCAGGGGGCGAGCACGAAGGCCCGTTCGTGGGCGCGGGGATGCGGGAGCGTGAGCTCCTCGTCCTCGCTCGTGCTCTCGCCGTAGGTGATGACGTCGACGTCGAGCGTGCGCGGCCCCCACCGGACCAGCCGCTCACGACGGGCATCACGCTCGGCGCGGTGCGCCGCCTCGAGCAGGGAGAACGGGCCCAGGACGGTGCTCACGCCGATGGCGGAGTTCAGGAACGCGTCCTGCCCCTCGGGCCCGCCCACCGGTGCGGTCTCCAGCACGGGGCCGGTCCAGTCGATCTCGATCCCGTCCGTCGTGCCGAGCAGCTCGAGGGCCCGGGCGAGATGGGATTCCCGGTCGCCGAGATTCGTGCCCAGGGCGAGGACGGCCTCGACGGGTGCGGCATCGCGCGTGATGGTGATCGCGACGTCGCCGACCGGCAGGCCGACGGGGGCCGCGGGCTTGTGGACCCGCACCTCCACGCGGCGCACGAGCGGGTGCCCGGTATCGGTGAGGATCCGCTGCGCGATGCGCTCGGCGAGCGTCTCCACCAGATCGTGGGAGCCGGTGCCGATCTCCTCGTGCACCGCGGCGGCCACCTCCGCGTAGTTCACGGTGCGCGAGAGCGCGTCGCTGCGGCCGGCCGGAGCCGTGGACAGCTGGAGCGCGACATCGACCACGAACTGCTGGCCGAGGTCCTTCTCCTGGCTGAGCACGCCGTGCCGGCCCCAGGCCCGGATCCCGGTCACCTCGATGCGGTCGAGCGACCCGTGGTCGAGCCCGGGACGGGCACGTCCCGTCTGTGCTGGTTCGTGACCTGCGGTGGTGCTCATCGGCGGGCGCTCCTGCGCAGTCGGTCGCCGACGCGCACGGCGGCGAGGGTGGAGGGGACCTCGTGGACCCGGACCGCCCAGGCGCCGCGCTCGGCGCTGTAGGCGCTGATCGCTGCGGTCGCGGCGTCACGGTCCACGCCCAGCGAGCTCACGAAGCGCTTGCGGGATGCTCCGATGAGGATCGGCAGTCCGTGGGAGGCGATGCCGTCCCAGTCGGCGAGCACATCCCAGTTCTGGTCGCCCGTCTTGGAGAACCCGAGGCCGGGGTCCGCGACCAGGAAGCGGTCCTCGACGCCGGCTTCCCGCAGCGCGGCCAGCCGGTCCTCGAGCTCGGTGGCGCTGTCGCGCGCCGCGTCCTCGTACACGGCCAGCTCGTTCATGACGTCGCTGTGACCGCGCCAGTGCATCGCGATGAAGACCGGCGGCGTGCCGCGCACGGTGCGCAGCCGTGCCGCCTCGCTCCCCATGTCGACATCGGCCCGGCCGGCGGAGACGTCGTTGACGATCAGGGCGCCGGCCGCGACGCTTTCGGCGGCCACCGAGGACCGCATGGTGTCCACACTGATCACGACGCCCTCCGCGGCGAGCTCGCGGACCACGGGGATCACCCGGCGCAGCTCCTCGTCCTCGTCGACCCTGGGCGCCCCCGGCCTGGTGGACTCCCCGCCGACGTCGACGATCGCGGCGCCCTGGGAGACCAGCAGCCGCCCGTGGGCGATCGCCTCGGCCTGGGTGAAGTGCTCCCCGCCGTCGGAGAAGGAATCGGGGGTGACGTTCAGGACGCCCATGACCAGGGTGTCCTCCCGGGAGAGACGCTCGGGAAGTCCCTCCGGGCTCTGGCGTTCCGCAGGGCTCATGGGGTCACGCCCGGTTGATGAGGCTCATGGCCTCGGCCCGGGTGCTGGAGCTCTCGCGCAGCATGCCGCGCACCGCGCTGGTGACCGTCCGGGCGCCCTCGGCACGCACGCCGCGCATCGACATGCACATGTGCTCCGCCTCGATCACCACGATCGCGCCCGCCGCGCCGAGCTCGCTCATGAGGGCGTCGGCGATCTGGAACGTCAGCCGCTCCTGCACCTGCGGCCGACGGGCGTAGACGTTCACGAGGCGGGCGAGCTTGCTGAGCCCCGTCACCACACCGCCGTCGGGGATGTAGCCGACGTGCGCCCTGCCCACGAACGGGAGGAGGTGGTGCTCGCACATCGAGTGGAAGCCGATGTCCCGCACCAGCACGAGCTCCTGGTGGTCGATGTCGAAGGTGGTCGACAGCGGCTCGCGGGCGTCCTGGTCGAGCCCTTCGAAGACCTCCGCGTACATCCGCGCGACCCGGGCCGGGGTCTCGAGCAGACCGTCCCGGTCCGGGTCCTCGCCGATCCCGGCGAGGATCTCCCGGACCGCCGCCTCGATGCGGGCGTGATCGATCGTCATCTCAGTGCGCCGTCCCGTCGCCCTCGGGGGCATCGTCGCGGCGGGTGGGCCCGTAGCCCGGGTTCCCGTCCTGGCCGCCGGTCGGGCCGTAGCCGTCCGAGCCGTACCCGTCGGCGCTGTAGCCACCGGAGCCGCCGGAGCCGTAGCCGCCGGACCCACCGGGTCCGTACCCGCCGGGACCGTAGCCTCCGCCGCCGCCCGGGAGATCACCGTGGGGCGCTCCCGGGATGGAGGGACCGTCGTCACCGGGGTGCGGCAGCTCGGGGGCACCGGGGCTGAGGGGCTCGCCCGCGTCGTGGGACTCCGCCCCGGTCGCGGTGGTGCCGCTGCCCGCCTGCGGAGCCGCGAGCGCCGGGCGCTCCTGGCTGGACTGCCACACCTCGCGCAGAGGCCGCTTGGTGACGTCCGTGAAGATCGCGGCGAGCTCGTGCTCGTTCAGGGTCTCCTTCTCGAGGAGCTCCTCCACCAGGCGGTCGAGAACGTGGCGGTTCTCCACGATCACGGCCCACGCCTCGTCCAGCGCGGTGTCCAGGAGGCGGCGCACCTCCTGGTCGATGATGCTCGCGGTCTCGGCGCTGAAGCGGGGTGCCTGACCCTGCTGCATGCCCACGAAGACCTCGTCCTGCTCGCCGGAGAGGGCGACCTGGCCGACGCTGTCGCTCATGCCGAGCTGCATGACCATCGCCCGGGCGATCTTGGTGGCGTTCTGCAGGTCCGAGCTGGGGCCGGTGGTGACGTCGTGGAAGATGCTCTCCTCCACGGCGTACCCGCCCATCGCGTAGGCGAGGCGGTCCAGGAGCTCGTTGCGCGACTGGTAGTTGCGGTCCTGGGTGGGGACGACCATCGTGTAGCCGCCGGCCCGGCCGCGCGGCAGGATCGTCACCTTGGTGACCGGGGCGGAGTTGTTCATCGCCGCGGCGACCAGCGCGTGCCCGCCCTCGTGGTACGCGGTCATCTGGCGCTCGCGCTCGGTCATCACCTTGGAGTAGCGCTGCGGGCCCATGGACACACGGTCGATGGCCTCGTCCAGGGCGCGGTCGTCGATGATCTGGTTGCCGCTGCGGGCTGTCAGCAGCGCCGCCTCGTTGAGCACGTTGGCGAGGTCCGCACCGGACATGCCGATGGTGCGCTTGGCGACGGCCTCGAGGTCGACGTCGTGCGCGAGCGGCTTGCCCTTGGCGTGCACGCCGAGGATGTGGAGACGACCCTTGAGGTCCGGGGCCTCGACGCCGATCTGCCGGTCGAAACGGCCCGGGCGCAGCAGCGCGGGGTCCAGGATGTCGACACGGTTGGTCGCGGCGATGAGGATGACGTTCTGGTTCTCGTCGAACCCGTCCATCTCCACCAGCATCTGGTTCAGGGTCTGCTCGCGCTCGTCGTGCCCGCCGCCCATGCCGGCGCCGCGGTGACGGCCCACCGCGTCGATCTCGTCGATGAAGATGATCGCCGGGGCATTCTCCTTCGCGGTCGAGAACAGATCGCGCACGCGGCTCGCGCCGACGCCCACGAACATCTCCACGAAGTCGGAGCCGGAGATCGAGTAGAAGGGCACGTTCGCCTCACCGGCGACGGCCTTGGCCAGCAGGGTCTTGCCCGTTCCGGGAGGCCCGTAGAGCAGTACGCCCTTGGGGATCTTCGCGCCCACGGCCTGGTACCGGCCCGGATCCACGAGGAACTGCTTGATCTCGTCGAGCTCCTCGACGGCCTCCTCCGCGCCGGCGACGTCGGCGAAGGTGACCTGCGGGGCCTCCTTGTTGAACAGCTTGGCCTTGGACTTGCCGAACTGCATGGCCTTGCCGCCGCCCTGGGCGTTCATGATCAGGAACCAGAACAGGCCGATGAAGATCAGCAGCGGAAGGAACGACAGCAGCAGCGTCGACCACCACGGGCTCGTGGCGATCTCGTCGGTGTAGCCCTTCTTCGGATCGGCCTTCTGCACCGCCTCGACCACGTCGTCGCCGCGGGCGTCGACGTAGGAGAACTGGACCTTCTTGCCCTTGTCCTCGTCGCCGTCGACGAAGTTCTTCGTCAGCACCAGGTCGACGCGCTGCTGGTTGCCGTCGATGATCTTGGCCTGCTCGACGGTGCCGCCCTCAAGCAGCTCGAGACCCTGCTGGGTGTCGACCTGCTGGTAGCCGTCGCGCCCGAACAGGGAGAACAGGGCCATGCCCAGCAGCAGCGCCACCAGGATCCAGATCGCGACCCCGGTGAAGGGCCGGCGCTTCTTGGACTTGCCGCCCTTCCCGGATCTCGCAGGCTTCGTCGACTTGTCGGTCGCCGCGGGCTTGTTCTTGTTCTTGGAGGAGTCATCCGCCATGTCAGTCCTCGTAGACCGAGCGCTTGAGCACGCCCACGTAGGGGAGGTTCCGGTAGGCCTCCGCATAGTCGAGCCCGTAACCGATCACGAACTCGTTGGGGATGTCGAAGCCGACGTACTTGACGTCGATCTCGACGCGGGCCGCCTCCGGCTTGCGCAGCAGGGCGGCGACCTCGACACTCTTGGGGCCGCGCGATCGCAGGTTCGACAGCAGCCACTTCAGGGTCAGGCCCGAGTCGATGATGTCCTCGACGATGAGCACATTGCGCCCGTCGATGTCCGCGGAGAGATCCTTGAGGATCCGCACGACGCCGGAGGACTTGGTGCCGGACCCGTAGGAGGAGACGGCCATCCAATCCATCTCGACATCCAGCTCGATCGAGCGGGCGAGGTCGGCCATCACCATCACCGCACCCTTGAGGACGCCCACCAGGATCGGGGGCTCGTCCGCGTAGTCAGCGGCGATCCGGCGTCCGAGCTCGGACACCTTCTCGCGGATCTGCTGTTCGTCCAGCAGAACCCGTTCGACATCGGGGTGGTGGTGCGTCTGAGGCACGCGGATCTCCTCCAGGGAACGTGGTGGGGTGCGTCCGCCGCGACTCACGGATCCATACGGCGCCACACCAACAGGCCGTCGCGGCGAGCGACCTCGATCCTACCCGGTACGGGTACCGAAGCCTGACCATGCCATGAGACGACCAGGGCGTCGATCATGAGCACCTGGCGCCGCAGCAAGGACTTCGCCCCGGCGGGCACCCCGGCGGGCTCCGCGATCCGGCGCGCCCGACGGGAGACGTCCCGGAGGATCCGTGTGCGCAGGGGTGCGGGGGCTGCGGTCAGGGCGTGCACGTCCAACAGCAGCAGATCCCGCTCCTCACGCAGCTCCCCGCCGTCCCGGACCACCGCCTCCAGGAGAGCCGTCGCCTCGGCATCGAGGTGGTCAGCATCGGGTCGCACCAGGTCCGCGGTGCGGGCGAGGTTCTCGTCGATCTGCTCCCCGAGCAGCTCCCGCAGCAGCGGCAGCGCGCGATGACGTACCCGAGCGCGCAGCATCGACTCGTCCGCGTTCATCGGGTCCTCCCACCACTCCAGGTCATGGAGCCGGCAGATCTCCTCGGTGTCGGCTCGGCGCAGCGCCGTAGTCTCGTCACGGCCGCTGCCCAGGAAGGGTCGCAGCAGCGCGCCGCGGGAGCGGGGGATCCCGGCGAGGGCTCGGGGCCCGGCGCCCCGCGCGAGGCCCATCAGCACCTGTTCGGCCTGGTCGTCCAGGGTGTGCGCCATCAGCAGGGCCAGTCCCCCGCGGTCCTCGAGGAGGGCGTCGAGCGCGCTGTGCCGCGCTTCGCGGGCGGCCTTCTCGAGGCCGCCGCCCGAGGCGGAATCGACGTGGACCCGCAGCACGTACGCGGTGACGCCGAGCCGTTCGGCCTGGGCCTTCGCCCGTTCCGCGACCGAGGAGGAGTCCGTCTGCAGCCCGTGGTCGACGATCGCCGCCTCGGCCTCCAGTCCCATCCGCGAACCGACCCAGGCCGTGGTCGCCAGCAGGGCGAGCGAGTCTGCTCCGCCGCTGAGGCCGACGAGGATCCGCGGGGACAGCTGACCTGCGGCGGTGTCATCGGCGAGCTGTTCGAGCCGGCTCGTGAGCGCCACCTTGACGGCGGTCCGTGCGCGCGCGACGACGGGGGCGGGCCCGGCCATCAGGAGTCCTCCCCCATCAGGCGACCTTCACCATCTCGGCGGCGACCGCGTCGACGGCTTCGCGGGCTTCGACGGCATCAGCCCCGTCGAAGCCGTGCACCACGATCGAATAGCCCGCCGTCCGGCCGTCCGGCAGCACGACGACCCCTGCCAGAGTGGCGGCACCTCCGAGATATCCGGTCTTGCCCCGGACCAGGCCCCGGGCCAGGTCGGTGCTGTCGTCCCCGAAGCGATCGACGAGAGTCCCCGAGAGTCCGGCGATCGGGACGTCGAAGAGGATCTGCTGGAGCGCGGGCTCCTCCCCCGAGGCGACGTGCGCGAGCACCGCGGAGAACAGGGCCGGCGGCACCCTGTCCTCCCGCGACAGACCGGAGCCGTCGTGGATCTCGAGCGCGGCGAGATCCTCCTCGGGAACCCCGATCTCCCCGGCGAGATCCCTGATCTCCGCTTCCACCGCGGCCGCGGCGGCCTGCGGGGTCGTCTCCTCGCCCCGGGCGTCGGCGACGAGATGGGCAAGCAGCTCCGCGGTCGTGTTGTCGGAGATCTGCAGGGTGTGGCGCACGATCTCCGAGAGGGGCTCCGAATGCACCTCGACGCTCGGGGCCTCGTCCGCCGCCTCGGCGGTGGTGAGCTTCCCCGTGACCGGGAGTCCCTCCTCCTCGAGCAGCTCGGCGAAGCGACGGGCCGCATCCCCGGCGGGATCAGCGGACTTGGCGCCGTACTGCTCCCCGTCGAGCCAGCCCTCGTCCAGCGCGAGCGTGGCCGTCGGCGTCACCCAGCCGCCCGCGGTCCCGTTGTTCCCCCAGGCGGGGTTCGCACCGCCTGAGAGGTAGGAGTCGTCCAGGGCGAGGGAGACCTCGGTGCTGCCCTGCTCCTGGGCGAGCGCGACCGTCTGGATCGCGAGGTCACGCAGGTCCGCCTCGCTGAGAGTCATATCACCGCCGCCCTGGAGGGTGACGAGTCCGTCCTCGACGGTGGCGCGGGTGGTGAGCACCTCGTCCCCGGTGTAGAGGCGGAGCACGGCGGCCGCGGTCAGGAGCTTGAGGGTCGAGGCCGGGGTCAGGGCGGCCTCGGCGTCGCGCGCGGCGAGCACCTCACCGGTGTCCGCGTCGACCACGCTGAAGGCGAGGCCTCCGGCGACGACGGGATCCGCAGCATGAGCCGCCATGCGTTTCTCCAGGTCAGCTGCCTGATCGAGGTCCGGTTCCGGGGCGACCGCGGGGCCCGGTCCAGCGGCCGGGACCCTCTCCCAGCCCTCGGCCTGCGCCTGCGGGCCGGATTGCGGTCCCTCCTGCACGGCGCGCACGGTGAGCACACCTGGGAAGGCGTCGGTGAGATCCCCGATCAGATAGAAGCTTCCGGGGACGACGGCGCACAGCACGATCGCCGTCGTGCGCCAGATGCGCTCGGATACTGTTCCCGCCATGTCCCCACGATATGGTGTCCGGGTCAGAACCAGTGCCCACAGGGCCGGAGCAACGGAGCGGCTGTCGTGGAATTCGACGTGACCATCGAGATCCCTCGCGGGAACCGGAACAAGTACGAGGTGGACCACCACAACGGGCGTATCCGCCTGGACCGGATGCTTTTCACCGCCACTCGCTATCCCGATGACTACGGGTTCATCGAGGGCACTCTCGGAGAGGACGACGATCCCCTGGACTGTCTCGTCCTGCTCGAGGAGCCCACCTTCCCGGGCTGCCTGATCCGCTGTCGCGCGCTCGGCATGTTCCGCATGCGCGACGAGGCCGGCGGCGACGACAAGATCGTGGCGGTGCCCGTCGGCGACCGCCGTCAGGTCCGCCGCCAGGAGCTCACCGATGTCTCGGAGTTCCATCGGCTGGAGATCCAGCACTTCTTCGAGGTCTACAAGGATCTCGAGCCGGGCAAGAGCGTCGAGGGCGCTCACTGGGAGGGCCGCAGCGACGCGGAGGCGGAGATCCGCCGTTCCTACCAGCGTGCCGTCGGCACCGAGCACGAGAACGACTTCACGCAGGACGTGTGATCACCGGGCGGTCGCCGACGCGCGACCGCCCTGTCGAGCGACAGCAGGAGAGGGCCGACCCCGCGGGGTCGGCCCTCTCCTGCTGTTCTGCCCCCTCCGGTGGGGTCGTGCTCCCTCCGGGTGCTTCCGACTTCCCACCGGGGCTCATCGAGCCTCAGCGGGCCTCATCGAGCCTCAGCGGTCCAGGCGATCCGCCCGCGGTGCGGAGTCGGCGAGCTCACCGTCGAGGGTCGGGGCCTGGGAGAAGATCTCCAGCATCGCGTCGACGACGGACCGGGACACGGACCGTGCGCCGAAGCCGCCGATGATCGCGCCGATCCCGAAGGGCAGGAGCCTTCCCAGCCACAGCTTGCTGGAGCGGGCCACGACGCGCCTGCGCACATAGCGGGAGATCTGCTTGCTCACCAGACCGGGGAGGAAGCCGCCGCCCCCGCCGAGCACGGCATTCCACTGCAGGCCCTGCTTGCCCATCGCCTTGGCGATGATCTCGGTGCCCCGCTCTCCGCTGAGCACACCCATCAGGACCAGGCGGCGCGTGTTCTTGTCGGACATGTCCACGTCGTGGATCTCCGCGGCCGCGAGGGCCAGGAAGGCGCAGGCCTCCGCGAAGGAGACTCCCTCGCCGACGGTCAGGCCCAGGGCTGCGACCGTGCCGAGCCCGGGCAGCGCCGCGACCCCGCCGATGCCTGCGCCGGTCAGGGTCATCAGGGCCGTGAAGCGACCCGTGACCCTCTCCAGGTGCTGACGCGGCGTGTCCTCGGGATATTTGGCCCGCTGCTGCTCGACATAGCGGTGCGCGAGCGGAGTCTGCACCTTCATCGCGGCGTCGATCACCGTGAGCCAGCGTTCGTCGAGCTCCTCGCGGAACTCACCGCTGTCGTCCTGGTCGATCTCCGGGGTGTGCCGGTCGCTCGTGCTCACCATCAGCTCCGTTCGTCTCGTGTCGTGAACAGGGTCAAGCTACCGTCCCCGACTGGCAGGACGCCGTCCCGAGCGGTCTACCGCACATCCGCGCCCCGCGAGGACGCGACGGACGACGGGACGACGCGCGACGGGCGACGGGCGACGGGCGACGGGACGACGGGACGACGGGCGGCGGGACGACAGGCGACGTGCGGAGCGTTCAGCCGACGACGACCTGGCCCGGGGCGAGCTCAGCGATCTCCCCGCGCAGGTCCAGCAGACGGACGGCCTCGCCGAGATCCTGGTAGTGCGGCGTGTACCCGGCCTCGATGAAGGAGCGCGGCACCATCAGGTCATGGCACAGGGTCCCGGCCAGATGGTCGGTCTCGTGCTGCAGGATCCGCGCGGGCCACCCCTGGTGCTCCTCGTCGATCTCCCGCAGCTCGCCACCGGGGAGGAGCTCGGTGGCGCGCACCCGGACCCGTCGGGACCGGGGAACGATCGACTGCCAGCCGTCCACCGACAGGCATCCCTCCCAGGCATAGACGCGCTGTTCGCCCAGCAGATCGACCTGCGGATCCAGGAGGGCACGAAGCGGAACCGGTGAGCGTTCCCAGGGATCCTCGTCGCCCTCGTCGGCGCCCTCGTCGGCGCTCTCAGACCGGTCCTCGAGGACATAGAGGGCCAGCGGCAGCCCGACCTGGGGAGCGGCGAGGCCCACTCCCGGCGCCTCGCGCATCGTGATCGTCATGGCGTCCACCAGCTCCAGCAGGAGATCGATCTGCAGTCGTCCGCCGGCGGACAGAGACGGACGACGCAGCGCGGGATGGCCGGCTTGCACGATCCGCAGCGGGTCGGTCTCCTTCACACGGCGGTCGAGGATCTTCCGGGTCAGCTCAGTGGTATCCACCCACCCAGTATCCCGCAGGTTTCCGTCGCTGTCCCGCCGGTTCCGCCGCCTGCCTCCGGGGTGGCGCGCGGGGTGCGGTACCGGGTGCCGTGCGCAGTGCCGCACGGCCCCTGGACAGGGTTTTCCGAAACGATGAGACGTGGGATACACTCGCCGGGCCGGTGCAAGGACGCACCTCCCTGCGAGGGACGCTCGAGACCGGTGACCATCACTTCACAACGGACCGTCCGGCACGTACCTGCCGGTGAAGGAGTACCACTATGGCAACAGTGACTTTCGACAACGCATCACGCGTCTACCCGGGCCAGGAGCGCCCGGCAGTCGACAACCTGAACATCGAGATCGGCGACGGCGAGTTCCTCGTCCTCGTCGGCCCGTCCGGTTGCGGCAAGTCGACCTCGCTGCGCATGCTCGCCGGCCTCGAGGAGATCGACGCCGGCCGCATCCTCATCGGCGACCGCGACGTGACCGACGTCCCGCCGAAGGACCGCGACATCGCGATGGTGTTCCAGAACTACGCGCTGTACCCGCACATGACGGTGGCCGACAACATGGGCTTCGCCCTGAAGATCGCCGGCAACCCCAAGGCCGAGATCCGCAAGCGCGTCGAGGATGCCGCCGAGATCCTGGACCTCACCGAGTACCTCGACCGCAAGCCCAAGGCGCTCTCCGGTGGTCAGCGCCAGCGTGTCGCCATGGGCCGTGCGATCGTCCGCTCCCCCCAGGTCTTCCTCATGGATGAGCCGCTGTCGAACCTCGACGCGAAGCTCCGCGTGTCCACCCGTACGCAGATCGCCTCGCTGCAGCGTCGTCTCGGCGTCACCACGGTCTACGTCACCCACGACCAGACCGAGGCCATGACGATGGGTGACCGCGTGGCGGTCCTCGATCGCGGCGTGCTCCAGCAGATCGACTCCCCGCGTCGTATGTACGACCACCCGAACAACGTGTTCGTGGCCGGCTTCATCGGCTCCCCCGCCATGAACCTCTTCGACACGAAGCTCACCGATCAGGGCGTCGAGTTCGGCGGTGCCGTGCTCCCCGTGGACCGCTCCACCCTCTCCGAGACCAACGAGACCTCGGTCACCGTCGGCGTGCGCCCCGAGGATCTCGAGCTCGTCTCGGACGACCAGGGCATCGCCGTCGAGGTCGACCTCGTCGAGGAGCTCGGTGCGGATGCGTTCATCTACGGCCGCCGCGTCGGCAGCGAGGAGACGGCGAAGCCGTTCATCGCACGCGTCGACGCCCGGAAGCCCCCGCTGAAGGGCGACACCGTCTACTTCCGTCCGAGCGAGGGCCACATCCACCTCTTCGACGCGAAGAACGGTCAGCGCCTGGGCGACTGATCTCCAGCAGCAACCCTCGACGGGCGTCCGGCTTCTGCCGGGCGCCCGTCGTCGTTCCCGGCGATTCCGGGAAACCGGCGTGAGGTTTCCGTAGTCCTCCGGTGAAAATAGGGCGATGAGTGGGCACTGCGGCCCGGAACGGGAGACAATGGAGCAATGGCACCCCTGGAGATCACTGCGTCCCGGGCCGATCCCGAACTGCTGGACCTCCCCTGGGACCAGCCGCTGGAGGACTGGCCCGAGGAGATCCTCGCCGCCCTCCCCCGCGGCATCTCCCGTCACGTCGTGCGGTTCGTGCGGGTCTCCGGGCGCGTCCTCGCCCTCAAGGAGATCAACCACAGCCTCGCCAAGCGTGAGTACGAGATGCTCCGTCTGCTGGGACGCATCGGTGTGCCCTCCGTCGTACCCTTCGCGGTGATCTCCGGGCGCTCGACCCCGGACGGCGAACCCCTGGATGCCATGCTCGTCACCCGGCACCTGCAGTTCTCGCTCCCCTACCGCGCCGTGTTCAGCCAGGTCTCCCGCGAGGACACCGCGCACCGCCTGCTCGACGCCCTGGCCGTGCTGCTCGTGCATCTGCATATCGAGGGCTTCTACTGGGGAGACGTCTCCCTCTCCAACACCCTGTTCCGCCGTGACGCAGGTGCCTTCGCCGCCTACATCGTCGATGTCGAGACCGGCACTCTGCACGAGCAGCTGACCGACGGCCAGCGTGCCTACGACCTGGACCTCGCACGGACGAACATCATCGGTGAGCTGATGGACCTGCAGGCCGGCGACATGTTCGACCCCGAGGCCGATCCGGTCGAGGTGGGCGATGACCTGGTGCGCCGTTACGAAGAGCTGTGGGCGGCCCTCACCGAGCGCGAGCGGTTCTCGGCCGACGAGCGCTGGAGGGTGTCCGCGCGGATCGAGAAGCTCAACCGTCTGGGTTTCGACGTGGGCGAGCTCGAGATCACCACCGACCTCGACGGCACCAGCCTGTCGATCCTCCCCAAGGTCGTCGACGCCGGTCACCACGCGCGTCGGCTCATGCGGCTCACCGGCATCGACGCGCAGGAGAACCAGGCGCGCCGTCTCCTGAACGAGCTGGACCAGTACGGAGCAGCCACCGAGCAGCAGGCCGAGGACGAGGAGTTCGTCGCCCACGAGTGGCTGCAGACGCAGTACGAGCCCGTGGTCCGCGCCATCCCCCGCTCGATGCGCTCCAAGCTCGAGCCGCCGGAGTTCTTCCACGAGGTGCTCGAGCACAAGTGGTTCCTGTCCGAGAAGGCCGGGACCGACGTGAGCCTCGACGAGACCGTGCGGCACTACATCCTCAACGTCCTCATCCACCGGCCCGACGAGAAGTCTCTCGTGACCACCGAGACCTCGGCGCTGCCGAGCTTCGACTCCTGACGGGTCCTGCTGCGACATGGCCGTGCCCACCCCTGAGCTCTCGAACGTCTCCTTCCGCGACCAGCTGAGGATCGACCGTCTCCCGTTGCGCCTCCTCCAGATGATGGTGGGGCTGACAGGTTTCGGGTTCTCCCTGGCGATGCTGCTGCGCTCCGGGCTCGGCGGCGCCCCCTGGGACGTCCTCCACTCCGCCCTCGCCGATCGAGCCGGCCTGAGCGTCGGCACCCTCAGCATCGCGGTCAGCTTCGTGGTCCTGCTGCTGTGGATCCCGTTGCGCGAGCAGGTGGGGATCGGCACCATCTCGAACGCCATCTGGGTAGGGGTCAGCATCGACCTCGGGATGCTCGTGCTGCCCGCCGCGCCCTCGCTGATCACCGGGATCCTGCTGGCGGTCACCGGAGTGGTGATCAACGGCGTCAGTGCCGCCGTGTACATCGGGGCGCAGCTCGGCCCAGGGGCTCGCGATGGTCTGATGACCGGTCTCTCACGGCGGCTGGGCCGGCCGGTCGGACCGGTGCGGATCGTGCTCGAGATCCTCGTGCTGGGCACGGGGTGGCTGCTGGGCGGGCCGGTGGGCGCGGGCACCTTCCTCTACGCTGTCGGCCTCGGTCCGGTGATCCAGCTGGCGCTGCCGTACGTGATCATGCCGGTGCGCGGTCTGCGCCGGTCCGGGCAAGCCGATCACGGGACGGCGAACGGCACCATCGACCCGGATCCGCCCGCGGACCCTGCCTGAGGGGTGCCGCTAGCCTGACGATACGACGACAGCAGGGCCCGTCCCGGATCGCTCCGGGACGGGCCCTGCTGTCGTGAGCTGCCTCGACGCGTCCGGCGCCCGGAATCAGGATCCAGGGCTCCGGCTCGAGGCCTGGCTCGAGGGATCAGGCTCGACCGTGCGCCGCCCGGACCCCGGAGATCTCGTACAGGGCGATGGCCGCGGCCACCGAGGCGTTCAGCGACTCGGCACGACCCGGCATCGGGATCGACACCACCTGGTCGCTGATCTCCCGTGCGAGGCGCGAGAGGCCCTTGCCCTCGGCGCCGACGACCAGCACGGTGGGCTGGGTGCTGAGCTCGAGTCCGCGGGAGGTGACGTCGCCGTCCGCATCGAGGCCGAGCACGAACACGCCCTGCTCCTTGAGGGAGGTGAGCGTGCGGTTGAGGTTGGTGACCTGGGCGACGCGCACGCGACCGGCGGCGCCGGCGGCGACCTTCCAGACGCTCGCGGTCATCGAGGCGCTGCGTCGCTCGGGCAGGATCACGCCATGGGCGCCGAAGGCATCCGCGCAGCGCAGGACCGCTCCGAGGTTGCGGGGATCGGTGATGCCGTCCAGCGCGACCAGCAGCGGCGTCTCGAAGGCCTCCGCGGCGATCCCGAGGAGGTCGTCGACCTCGGCGTACTCGTACGCGGGCATGGTCAGGGCCACGCCCTGATGCACCGAATGGTCCGTCATCCGGTCCAGGTCGGTGCGGGAGGCCTCGGCGATCGGGAGACCCTGCGCCGTGGCCAGCCGCATGATCTCGCGCACGCGCTCGTCGGAGTCCATGCGCACCATGACCGTGAGCTGGGTCGCGGGGACCTTCTCCTCGAGCGCCTCCAGCACGGCATTGCGCCCTGCCACCAGATCGCTGCCCGGGGCCTTCCGTCCGCCCTTGGTGCTGAGCCCGCTGCGCCGGGGCTGTCCGCCGGAGCCGGTACCGCCTCCCGACGACGCCACGTACTTCTTGTGGTACGGCCTGTCCTCGGCGCGGGGCGTCGGCCCCTTGCCCTCGAGCGCTCGACGGCGCACGCCGCCGGATCCGACGGTCGCGCCCTTCTTGCCCTTGCGCATCGCGCCGCGACGCGAGCTGTTGCCTGCCATGGGTGTTCTCCTCAGTCCGTGGTCTCGAGAGTCCAGCGTGCGCCGCCCTGGCCGTCCTCGACACGGATGCCTGCGGCGCTCAGGGCGTCCCGCAGGGCATCCGCACGGGCCCAGTCCTTCTCGGCGCGAGCCGCTGCACGAGCGGCCAGCTGGGTGGTGATCAGTGCGTCCAGCGCGGCATGCTCCGCGCCGGCGCTGTCGGTGGTGCTCCCCCACTGCTCGGCGAGCGGGTCCAGGCCCAGCACGTCGAGCATGGCGCGCAGGCGGCCCAGCCCGGGGGCGACCTCCTCCGCTGCGGCGCCCGCGGCGAGCAGCGAGTTCAGCGCCGCCTGCTCGTGATGGACGACAGCCAGCGCCTCGGGCACCGCGAGGTCGTCGTCCATCGCTGCGACGAAAGCCTCCGGGAGGGTGACGGACGCGAGATCCGCGCCGGGTCCGGCCAGAGGATCCTCGCCGAGCAGCTCCGCGGCGCGGAGGGCCGTGGCCGAGAAGCGCTCCCACACCACCTCGGCCTCGCGCATGGCCGTCGCGTTGTACTCGACCGATGCCCGGTAGTGGCCGCTCACCATGGCGTAGCGGACGGCGGCGGCAGGGTGCTGCGCCAGGGCCTTCTCGGCGGTGACGAAGTTGTCCAGACTCTTGCCCATCTTGAGCCCGTCCACGGTGAGCACGCCGGAGTGCATCCACTGCCGCGCGAACCCGAAGCCTGCGGCGTGGGACTGCGCCTGCTCGTTCTCATGGTGCGGGAAGCGCAGGTCGAGGCCCCCGGCATGGATGTCGAAGGTCTCTCCGAGGTACTTGCGACTCATGGCCGAGCACTCGAGGTGCCAGCCCGGTCGGCCCCTCCCGAAGGGGGTCTCCCAGGAGGCGGTGCCGGGCTCGGTGGCCTTCGCCGCCTTCCAGAGCGCGAAGTCGCGGGGGTGCCGCTTGCCCGGCTCCATCTCCTCGCCCGCGTCCTGCATGTCCTCGATGCTCTGCCGCGTCAGCGAGCCGTAGGAGGGGTGGGAGGCGACGTCGAAGTACACCGACCCCTCGCCGTCGGCGTAGGCATGTCCCCGCTCGATGAGGAGCTGCATCAGCTCGATCATCTCCGGCACATGCCCGGTGGCCCGCGGCTCATAGGTGGGCCGACGGTTCCCCAGGTTGTCCAGCACGTCCTGGAACTCCCGCTCGAAGCGCAGCGACCAGGCCCACCAGGCGACGTCCGCCTCGGCGGACTTCGCGAGGATCTTGTCCTCGATGTCGGTGACGTTGCGGACGTGGGTGACGGCGTACCCGCTGCGCTCCAGCCAGCGCACCAGCACATCGAAGGCGAGGAAGGTGCGCAGATGGCCGAGATGCGGGGCGCCCTGCGTCGTCGGCCCGCAGACGTACAACGACACCGCCCCGTCGCGCACCGGGGTGAACGGCGCAGTCTGGCGGGTGGCGGTGTCATGCAGGTGGAGAGTCACGCAGACCAGGGTACTGCCCAGGTGGCGGCTCCCTGCCCTCCGGGGGCCGGAGGATCGCAGGGATCACCCTGCGATCCCCCAGGGACCGGCTTCTGCGATCCTCCGCGGGGATCCGAGGTGGCCACGGCGGATCAGTCCGCGCGAGACCTGATCACCCCGTGCGAGCAGATCGCTCCGCGCGGGATCTGGTCACTCCGCGCGGGAGCTGACCTGCTTGCCGTAGAGCTCCTCGAACGTGTCGTCGTAGGAGACGGCGTTGCTGCGGCGCTTGCCCTGGACGGCGTCGACGGCGGACTGGGCCGTCTCGATCGTGGTCTCCGGCGCCTTGATCTTCTTCGAGACCAGGAAGGCGACCAGACCAGCGATCGCCGAGATCAGGATGAACACGCCGGCGACGATGAGGAAGGAGGCCCAGTAGGGCAGGCCGAGGGCCTGGAGGCCGGTCGCGGCGGCGAACAGCAGCATCACCCAGGCCGAGAGGAGCAGGAACAGCAGCACCGCGGCACAGGCGGCGATGATGCCGGCCTTGATCGCGATCCCGGTGATCTCCTTCTTGGCGATGTCGATCTCGTGATGGACAACGCCGAGGAGCTCGTCCCGGATGGACTGGACGAGTTCACCGATGGACCGCTGGGTGGGCGGTGTGCTCGGATCGTTCGTGGTGTTGATCATGGTCAGAGCCTAACGCAGGGTGTCGGGAATCGTGTCTTGAGGGCGCGGGGCGCGCTCGGGGCGGAGAGGGGGATCGTGCGGTCGCAGTCAGTCGACCGAGATCCGCTTGCGCTTCGTGGACTCGGGCCGGGGACCGGCCGAGCTCGATCGTCTCACCACGATCGACGGGGCGACCGCGACGTCGCGTGCCGGAGCTTCCAGACCCGAGACCCGCTCGACCAGGAACTGCGCGGCGAGCGCACCGAGCCGGGAGGAGTTGGGATCCACACTCGTCAGCTGGGAGACGCCGGAGGCGGCCAGGGAGGTGTTGCCGTAGCCGGCGACGGCGAGCTCCTCGGGCACCGAGATGCCGGCCTCGCGGGCCGCCGAGAGCAGCCCGACCGCCGTGACGTCGTTCGCGCAGGTGACCGCAGTGGGAACCTTGCTGCCCCGCAGCAGCATCGAACCGGCGGTCTGCCCGACCTGCTCGGTGAAGTCTCCGGGCTCGATGCGGGCGTTCTCGCCGAGGCCGTGGCGCTCCATCGCGGAACGGAAGGCGTCAGCCCGCTCGCGGGCGACCGCGGCGCCCACTCCCCCGATATGGGCGATCTCGCGATGCCCCAGGCCGACCAGGTGGTCGACCAGCAGGCCCTGTCCCACCTCGTCATCGATCCGCACGGTGTCGAACTTCCCCACGAAGCTCTTCGAGCATCCGATGCCCACGAAGGGACGGCCGGCGGTCGCCTCGATCACGGTGTCCATGTCGGCGAGGTCGGAGATCATCAGGAAGCCGTCGACGCCGAGGTCCACGAGCGACTCGATCGCATCGGTGTCCGCGGCCACCGGGTATTCGGGGAGCCGGCGTCGGGTGGGGACCACGACGGCGGAGCGGCCGGTCGCGGCCAGCTCGATCCGGATCGAGCGCACCAGGTCGGAGATCCAGGTGTTGCGCATCGTGTTCACGAGTACGGCGACGACTCCGCGGTGATCCGCCTCGTCGCTGAGCTCCTCGAGCGGGAAGTGGAGGCGCTCTGCGGTCTCGCGCACCTTGCTCGCCATATTGGGCTTGATCTCGTCGGAACCGCGCAGGGCACGCAGCGCGACGGCGCTGGAGATGCCGAGGGAGTCGGCGACGTCGCGCAGGGTGCCGCGCTCCTGGCCGGACTGCGCCAGCTCGGCGGCGGCCTCGTCGACACCGTCGACGACCTGACCGCTGCGACCCTCCTCTCCGGGCGGAGTACCGGTGTCGGATCCGGGATCGATGGTCTCGTCGGACGAAGCGCTCGCATCACTGCTCATGGACCCATTGAACCGCATTTCTGGCCCGGTCCGGGCACGACCTGGCCAGTGCGACCCCTCACGCCGTCCGCGGATCGGCCCTCTCGACTCCTGTCCGGGGGTTTTCCCCCGTCCAGGACGTCGGAGGGCCCTGTAGGCCGCACCCGCCATCACGAATACTGTCAGGGGCATGGAAGACATCTCTGCGCCGCCACCGGTGGCTCCGCAACCCCGGCTGCACGCCGCGGCGCTCGCCTCCGTGCTCCTGGGAGGCTTCCTCTTCGTCTCCTGGTTCTGGATCAGCCTGGCTCTGCTGTTCACGGGCCTCAGCGCCCTGCCCGCCCTCGGCTCCGGCCTGCTGCTGATCGTCCCCTGGCTCCTGCTCATGCAGGGTGCGGTCCGGATCGAGCGGCGTCGCGCCATCGCCGTGCACGGGATCTCCGTGATCCTGCCGTCCCGCCGTCGCTCGCGGCGCACCGGGGTCGGCGGCTGGATCCACGACCGCTGGCTCGAGCTCGGCTCGAGCGCCTTCTGGCGCGGCGCCCTGCACCACCACGTCGCGATGTTCGTGGCAGGCCTGTTCTTTACCCTCTTCGTGTCCCTGCTGTGGCTGGGATGGAGCGCCGGCGACATCGCGCTGCGCCATGGCCCGCTGCAGGTCGGAGGGATCGACCTCTCCCGCTGGATGCTGGGCATCATCGCCACGACCCTCGTGCTGCTCGCCGCGCTCGCCCTGGTGCTCGGGGCGCTCGCGGATCGGGGACTGGCCCGGCTGCTCATCTCCGGCTCCGAAGATGATCTGCGCGAGCAGGTCGCCGAGCTCGCTGAGCGTCGCCAGGGCGCGGTCGACGCGGCCGCCCAGGAGCGGCTGCGCATCGAACGGGATCTCCACGACGGCGTGCAGCCACGCCTGGTCAGCCTGGCCATGACCCTCGGGATGGCGAAGCTGGCCATCCGCACCGATCCCGACCGCGCCGCCGACCTCGTGGACCAGGCGCACGCCGAGTCGAAGGCCGTCATGACGGACCTGCGCCAGCTCGCCCGCGGCATCCATCCGGCAGTGCTGACCGACCGCGGGCTGGATGCGGCGCTCTCCGCTCTCGCCGCCCGCTCCCGGATCCCCGTGGAGCTGGAGGTCGAGCTCGCCGGATCCGGCGCTCCTCGACTGGACCGCGAGAGGGAGGCCGTCGCGTATTTCGTCGTCTCCGAGGCACTCACCAATGTGGCCAAGCACTCCGGGGCCTCCCGGGCGAGCGTCCGGGTGAGCCAGAGCCCTGCCGCGCTGCAGGTACGGATCCAGGACGACGGACGGGGCGGGGCGACGGTGCGCCGCGACGGGCTCTCCACCGGTCTCGCCGGACTCACCGACCGGGTCCGGGCGACAGGCGGGCGGCTCGAGGTGATCAGCCCGGCGGAGGGCGGCACCGTCCTGGACGCCAGACTCCCCCTGCTCCCCCTTGCCGTCGGCCAGCTCCGTGACGCGCGCACCGACCCCGCTGCTCGCACGGCGCACACGGCCGACGCCACCCAGGCCACCCAGGCCACCCAGGCCACCCAGGCCACCCAGGCCACCCAGGCCACCCAGGCCGATGCTCCGCCCCCGGCGGCGTCACCCGCAGGACCCGACACCCAGGAGGCCCTCCGATGAGGATCGTGATCGCCGACGACGCCGTGCTGCTGAGAGCCGGCGTGGAGCGCCTGCTCACCGACGCCGGGCACGAGGTCGTCGCCGCTGTCGGCGACGCCACCGCCCTGCTCAGCGCGGTCTCCCATCACCAGCCCGATCTCGCCGTGATCGATGTGCGCATGCCGCCGACGTTCACCGACGAGGGCGTTCGGGCCGCGATGCTCATCCGCCAGCAGGATCCCGACGTGGCCCTGCTGGTGCTCTCGCAGTACGTCGAGGAGCGCTACGCCTCGGACCTGATCGCCGACTCCCCGCACAGCCTGGGCTACGTGCTCAAGGACAGGGTGGCCGACGTCGACGACTTCCTCTCCGTGGTCACCGACGTCGGGAACGGGGGCACCTGGCTGGATCCCGAGGTGGTCCAGCAGATCTTCATCCGCTCCCGTCGCCGTCGGACCCTGGAGGGTCTGACCCCGCGCGAGCGCGAGGTCCTCTCCCTGATGGCCCAGGGCAGAGCCAACCAGGCGATCGCCGACGCCCTGTTCGTCTCCGCCGGCAGCGTGGAGAAGCACATCTCCTCCCTGCTCACCAAGCTCGACCTCCCCCCTGTGGACGGAGAGAACCGTCGGGTGATGGCCGTGCTGCGCTACCTGGAATCCGAGGACCGATCATGACCACCCTGCAGTCCGCACCCCGACCTCCGCATGGGCCCGGCTCTGCCCCTCTACCCGGCCCCGCACCAGGGCCCGGCCCTGCCCCTGGACCCGACTCCGCTCGAGGATCCGTGCTCGAGCCGGGCCGACGACTGTCCCCGTCCCCGCAGGGCGACAGGTCATGGCGGCTGCTGATCACGCTCCTCGGAGCGATCGTGCTGCTCCTGCTCCTGCTGGGGCTCACCGCGGTCTCGGTGTCGAGCTGGCTCACCACGCGCAGCTTCTCCGAGATCCCGGCCACGACCGGCCTCGGAACCCCCAGCGCACTCGAGATCACCAATGACCTCGGCAACGTGCACGTCCTGCGATCTGCGGACGTCGACCAGGTCACCCTGGCCTTCGTCGAGGAGGGCTCGACGACGCTGCCGGCGGCCGGCGCGACGGCGCAGGCCTCCATCGACCGCACGGGCGGGGCCGATGCCCCGAGCATCACCGTGCGCCAACCCGGAGGACCGGCCGCGATTCCCTGGGAGAACGACACGCGTGACCTTCTCCTGCTCGTCCCGCACGACCTCGACCTGTCTCTCGATCTGACCTCCACCGTGGGCGATGTCGACGCCACGGGGACGTTCTCCTCCCTCGCGGTGGCCTCCGAGGTGGGAGACGTGCGCCTCGCCTCCGTGACCACCCCGGGCGGGCTGAGAGTGACGAGCGACGTGGGCGATGTCGAGGTGGAGCTCGAGGGCCCCACCCCGGACACGGTCGAGGTGACCACGTCGGTGGGCAACGCCGACCTGCTGCTGCCGGTGGACGCGAGCGGCGACGTGACCGTCAGCTCCGAGCTGGGCGACGTCGACCTCACCGCACCGGGGACCACCCAGTGGTCCGTCACGGCGAGCACCGAGCTCGGCGAACGGAATGTGGATCCGAGCTTCACCGCACGGACAGGGGACGAGGTGGGCACCCTCACGGTGACCTCCGAGCTCGGGAACGTGACCGTCTCCCGCTGACGTGACCGGCTCCCGCTGACGTGACCGTCTGCCGCAGACGTGACCAGTTCCCGCTGACTCCGTCCCGTCCCGGACACCACGCACGGGCGGGGGGGCCCGGCGAACACC
>NZ_JBQSXM010000012.1:0-91011 GCF_052378285.1 Brachybacterium sp. AOP3-A1-3
GAGCACAGGAGCACAGGAGCACAGGAGCACAGGAGCACAGGAGCACAGGAGCACAGGAGAGTGCCTACCTCTGAGGTGCAGTGCGCCCGTGGCGGGAGTGAGCTCGAACAGGCTCTGCTTGTGCGGATGCCGCGCGTCGGTGCGGAAACACTGCCCAGCTGACTCGGTGCAGGGACCAGCCCGGCCGGTATGAGTCGCCGTCCGCTCGCCCCGCGAGATGACGAAGGCCCCCACCGGAACCGGTGGGGGCCTTCGTCAACCTGGGCGATCTCCAGGTCAAGGGCGGTAGCGGCGGGATTTGAACCCGCGGTGGCTATTAACCACACATCATTTCGAGTGATGCACCTTCGGCCGCTCGGACACGCTACCGCCGAACAGCTTAGCGGGCTGTCGGCCCATGGTTCAAACCTGAGCGGGGCAGAGGCGAGTCAGGTCACTCGGCAGAGGGTCGTCGGGCCACGACGACGTTCCCTGTGGCGTGCAGGACCGTCGCATGCGCGGTGGATCCGAACTGGCCTCGGCTGAGGCCGCGATGCCCCATGACCAGGATCCGGGCCCCAGCTGCCGCGGTGAGCAGACCGTCCGCTGCGGACCGGCCCTCGAGCATCCGCGTCTCGACGGTGAGCCCGTCGTGCGCGGTCCGTGCGCGCTCGGCGGCCTGGTCGAGCAGCCCCCTGGAGGGGGCGCCCCCGTTCCAGGCCTCGGCGACCTGGTGGTAGGGCGCATGCCCGTCGGCGCGAACATGCACGATGCGCAGCCTCGAGCCCCAGGTGTCTGCCAGATCAGCGGCCACGTCGACGGCCTCGCCGGCAGCCTCGGAGCCGTCGTACGCCACCAGGACAGGACCGCCGACGTGGTGCTCCGACCGGATCACCGCAACAGGACAGCCCGCATCATGGAGGATCCCGCGGCTGACCGAGCCGAGCAGAGCGCCCATCACCGCTCCGAGGCCCCGGGTCCCGACGACGACGAGCTCCGCAGACTGGGAGACATCGTCCAGGACGTCCCGCGCCGTGCCGGGGATGAGGTCGGCCCGCACGGTGATCTCGGGGACCAGGAGGGAGACCGTCGCGGCCGCATCCTCCAGCAGGCGGGTCGCCTGGTTGCGTGGTCCCGCGGAGTCCGTCACCGGCAGGCCGGTCATGCCGCTTCCCAGCAGGGGCCAGCTCCAGGCGTGCACGATCCGCAGGCCTGTTCCCGAGCTGCGGGCGAGCTGCGCGGCCCACCGGAGGGCCGCGGCGGAGGCCGTGGTGTCGTCATATCCCACGACGATGTTCCTCGTGAAGTCCATGGAACACACCTCCCCGTGCATTCTGCTCGGCGCGACCTGCTCTGCGTCTCCAGACTACGCCGCCCCTCCACCCCCGGCGAGGAGGACGGCTTCCCGGTGAGGAAGTGGGTCCTCCAGTGAGAAGGCCGATCCCCCGGTGAGGAGGTGGGTCCCCCAGTGAGAGAGCCGGCCCCCTGTGAGGAGGTGGGCCCCTTCAGAGCGGCAGGCCGGCGAGCGACCCGCGAGCGGTCACGGAGGGGGTGTCCTCGACGCGCCGCAGCCCGTCGTGCTCGCCGGCGAGCAGGGCGATCGCCACCTCGCCCAGACTGATCCCCAGCTGATGGGCGCGGTGGCCGAGCACCGCGAGTGGCGGGTCGTAGGTCTGGCATGCGAGGGAATCGTCCCAGGACACCAGGGACACGTCCCGGGGGATCTCCAGCCCGAGCTCCGTCACGAGGTCCGCTCCCCCGATGGCCATCGCATCGTTGTCGAACACGAGGACGGAAGGTGGCTGCTCCCGGGAGAGCAGAGAACGCGTCGCCTGAGCGCCGCTGGCGGCGCTGTAGTCCCCTTCGCACCACAGCGAGGACAGACCGTGCTGCGTCACGAAGGCTTCGTACGCCTCCCGGCGCCACTGCGAGTGCAGCAGTCGCGCCGGCCCACCGATATGACCGATCCGCTCATGACCGCGCGCCCGCAGGTCCGTCAGCACGCTCTGCATCGCCCCCGCGTTGTCCGTGAGCACGGCGGCCGTGGCGCAGGACTGCCGGAGATCCCCGGCCAGCACAAAGGGCAGGCCGACAGCCCGGAGCAAGGGCGGCCGCGGGTCGTCCTGGCGGAGATCCTTGAGGATCACCACGTCCACCACCCGCTGCCGTGCCCAGGTGCGGATCACCTCGAGCTCGGCATCGAGGGTGTCCACCGTCCGGCTGAGCACGGAGCAGCCCGCGAGCACGGCGGCCTCCTCGACGCCGCGCAGCACGAGCGTGTGGAACTGCTCGAAGCCGGCGGACCACATCGACCTCGGCGCGGGCATCCCGATCCGGCCCATCGGCATCAGGTCACCGGCTCAGCTGGTCGATCCGACGACTGAGCCAGGTCACGTGCCGGAGCCGGAGCCGGTGCCGGTGCCGGTGCCGGTGCCGGTGCCGGAGCCTGCTCTGGTGCCGGTTCAAGCTCCCGCGCTCGCGCCACCAGATCGTTCGCGCTCATGAGCACGGTGTCCGCGAGATAGTCCTCCGGGGCCCCTGGCCTCGTGGTGCGCACCTGAATCCTCGCGGTCTCCCCGGGCAGCAGCGTCAGCAGCTGTGACTCCGCGACCGCGTCGGGATCGACCTTGTCGGCGAGCACGCAGAGATCACGCACGGTGCTGAGCGCTCGAACGGTTATCTCGACCCCGCCCTCGATGCGCGTGGCCGTGGCCGTGCAGGCGTCGCCGGCCAGATCCGATTCCAGATCCTCGGCGACGAAGTGCACGTGCCGGCCCAGTCCGCCCTGCGCGTCGTCCACCGCCTCCACGACGAGCACCTGGTCTCGGCACCCATCGGGCGCGAGCAGGGAGTCCGGCAGCGGGACGGTCGCGGCGGACCGTGCATCCACCTGCAGCGGGAGGACCTCGTCGGCCAGAACAGTCCCGGCCAGATCCTGCCGGCGCACCCGGAGCTCCCCGATCAGCGGCCTCGGGCCGTCGTTGACGACGCTGACCACCGGGCCGTCCTCGCGGGGCTGCACCGTGATCAGCAGGGGCGCGTAGAGGTCCCGCAGCGCGTACCAGAGCAGCTTGCGACGCCGGTCCCCGTCGACCGCGGCCCAGGAGGTGACCGGCCAGCAGTCGTTGAGCTGCCACACGATCGTTCCGCCGCATCGCGGCCAGTACGACAGGTAGTGCCCGATCCCGCAGATCAGGGCGCGAGCCTGGTTCAGCTGGGTCGCGAAATGGAAGTCGTCGTACCCCTCCACCGGAGGCAGATGCGGGGCCATGCCGCGGCGCAGCTTGTCCTGCCCGCCCACCGCCTTCTGGTGGGACAGCATCGTCTCGGAGTCCGCCTGGAGCGGGCGTTCGGTGACGGCCCGGGCCATGGTCGCCCAGTTCGCGGGGCCCTGGTACCCGAACTCTGCGGAGAAGCGCGGGATCGTGTCGAGGTAGCGCACGAAGTCGTTGTCCTCCTCCGACGCCCAGGCCACCCAGTTGTGGATGCTGCCGTGGTCGGGATGGCGCGGCTGATCCGGCAGGGGCCGGGAGTACGGGCTCGACGGCGTGAAGCTGCGCGAGGGATCCAGCTCCGCGAGCAGCGCCGGGAAGATCTCCGTGTAGTAGGCGTTGCCCCAGCCCTGGCCCTCCGGCAGCGTCTCCTTCCAGCCCCAGTGGTAGTAGCCCTCGACGTTCTCGTTGCTGCCGTTCCAGTGCACGAGCGCGGGATGCCAGGCCAGGCGCACGATGTGCTCGCGGGCCTCGGCGATCACCTCGGAGCGCAGCGGCTCCAGCTCGGAGTAGGCGGCGCAGGCCATCGCGAAGTCCTGCCACACCATGATCCCGAGCTCGTCGCACAGCGCGTACAGCTCCTCGGAGGCGTACAGGCCGCCGCCCCAGATCCGCAGGATGTTCATGCCGGCGTCGACCGCGTCCGCCACGGCCGCCCGGTAGTCCTCGGCGGTCAGACGCGACGGGAAGCAGTCGTCGGGGATCCAGTTGGCGCCCTTGGCGAGGATCGGAGCGCCGTTGACGGTGAAGGTGAACGACGTGCCGATCTCGTCGGCCTGCTCCACCACACCGGCCGTGCGGAAGCCGATCCGATGCACGCGGGAGTCCCGCAGGGTGCCGCTCGCGTCGTGCAGCTCCAGGAGCACGTCATAGAGGGGCTGCTCGCCGTAGCCGCGCGGCCACCACAGCTGCGCCTGCGGCACCGCGACCTCCACGAGGGTGGCGCCGTCCTCGACCGGCGCGGAGATCTCCGCAGCGGTGCTGCCGTCCGGCGCGGTCACCTGCAGGCGCACGGTGCATCCCTCGGGGACATCTGTCGGATGGGCCGACGAGCCCGTTGCGATCTCGCCCGCCCCAGCGCTTCCGGCCGCCTCCAGCAGGGCCTGCACGGACACCCGTCCGGTCGTCCCCTCGACGGTGACCTGCGGCCGGGTCTCCCCCAGCCTGGCTCCGGACCATTCCTCCAGCCCGATCGGGCCCGAGATGCCGCTGGTGACCAGCACCGGCCCCCAGTCCCAGCCGAAGTTGCAGGCCATCTTGCGGATCGCGTTGTAGGGCAGGTCGTTGCCCACCACGGGGAGCTCGCCGAGCACCTCGATGTTCTCCCGCGCCGTGCGCAGCGGTGAGGCGAAGCGGATCTCGAGCGAGTTCTGGCCGTCCCGCAGGGCGGCGGTGACGTCGAAGCGCCAGGAGCGGTGCTGGTTCTGCACCGTGGCGACGACCTCGTCGTTCAGCACCACGGTCGCGGCGGTGTCGAGCTCGGCGGCCACGAGGTCCACCCGGTCGGCGCCGCTCGGGGACCACAGGAACGACGTCCGATAGGAGAGGTCGACCTCGCCGGACCAGGCCAGCTCGTGCTCGTTCTGATCCAGGTAGGGATCCGGGATCAGTCCGGCCTCGAGCAGATCCGTGAGGAAGGTGCCGGGAACGGTCGCCGGTACGTCGGCGACCGCGAAGGGAGCCGGCCCGTCGGTCACGGACAGCGACCACCCTTCATGCAGGTCACGACGGGTGATCGGGTGGGGCGAGGCGGTCACGTGGTCTCCTCCAGAGCGGCGAGATGATCGGGCATGGGCACTCCGCGACGCGTCGCCTCGGCGAGGAAGCGCGGGTTCGTGCCGGGTTCGGGGGCGGCCACCAGCAGCTGCTTGGTGAACTCCGCCTGCGGGGTCAGGATCACGTCGTCGGAGGGCCCCCGCTCCACCACGTCCCCGCGGTACATCACCAGGATCTCATCGGAGAAGTGGCGCGCGGTCGCCAGATCATGGGTGATGTACAGCAGCGCCAGGTTCTCCTCGCGCTGCAGGGTCGCCAGCAGGTTGAGCACTCCCAGGCGCACCGACACGTCCAGCATCGACACGGGCTCGTCGGCCACCAGCACGCTGGGCTCCGGCGCGAGGGCACGGGCGATCGCGACCCGCTGCCGCTGGCCGCCGGAGAGCTCATGCGGCTTGCGGTCGACGAACGACTCCGCCGGGGAGAGGTTCACCCGTTCCAGCAGCGCCAGCGCCTTCTCGCGCACATCCGCCTTGGTGGCCTTGCCGTGCAGCAGCAGAGGCCGCTCGAGGTGGTGGCCGATGCTGTGGAAGGGGTTCAGCGAGGCGAAGGGGTCCTGGAAGACCATCTGGACCTCGTCGCGGTACGCCGCGAGCGCCCTGCCCCGTCGTCCCACCGGCTTCCCGTTCAGCGTGATCGTGCCGGACGTCGGCGTCTCGAGCTGGGCGATCAGCTTCGCGATCGTCGACTTCCCGGAGCCCGACTGGCCCACCAGGGCGACCGTGCGCCCCGGGGTCAGCTCGAAGTCCACGCTCTTGACCGCCTCGAGCCGGCTGAAGCGCAGCCCGTCCCGCAGCAGGTACGTCTTGGTCAGGTCCTTGACGACCAGGGTGCTCATCGGCCCTCCTCCGCATCGAATCCGGCCCGCACGAAGTCTCCGGCCTCCCCCGTGAGGGAGGGGAAGGAGCCCAGCAGCTTGCGGGTATAGGGGTCGCGGGGCTCGAAGTACAGGTTCTCCGCGGTGTCGATCTCGACGATCTTCCCTGCCCGCATCACGGCGATGCGGTCGGAGATCTCCAGCAGCATCGGCAGGTCATGGGTGATGAAGATGACCGCGAAGCCGAGCTCCTGCCGCAGGCGCAGGATCTCCTGCAGGATCTCCCGCTGGACCACCACGTCCAGCGCCGTCGTCGGCTCGTCCATGATCATCAGCTGCGGGTCCAGGGCGAGCGCCATCGCGATCATGACCCGCTGGCGCATGCCGCCGGAGAGCTCATGGGCGTAGGCGTTGATGCGGGAGGGATCCACGCCCACCAGGTCCAGGAGTTCCTTGGACCTGCTCAGTCGCTCGGCGGCATCCATGTGGGGCCGGTGCGTGGTGAACACGTCGCCCAGCTGGGTGCGGATGTTCAGCACCGGGTTCAGGGAGTTCATCGCCCCCTGGAACACCATGGCGACCTTCGACCAGCGGAAGGCGCGCAGCGACTCCCCCTCCAGGGCGAGCACGTCGACATCGCCGCCGTCCCGGTCATGGAAGGTGACCGATCCAGACGTGATCCGGGCCGGTGGCCGGTGCAGCTGGTTCAGGCCGTAGGCGAGGGTGGTCTTCCCGCAGCCGGACTCCCCGGCCAGGCCGAGGATCTCCCCGCGCCGCAGGGAGAAGGTGGCGTCCTGGACGGCGTGGACGAGGATCTCCACCTCATAGACCACGTTGAGGCCCTCGACGGTGAGGACGGGCTCGCCGAGATCCGGGTCACCGCCGCCCTTGCGGTCCTCCTCGAGCGTGGTGCTCAGTACGGGGTCGCTCATGCCATGGCCTCTTCCTGCTCTGCCTTGTCGGCCTGCTCAGCCTTCTTGACCTGCTTGACCTGCTTGGGGGCGGTGCGCAGGCGGGGGTTGATGATGCCGTCGATCGAGAAGTTGATCAGCGACAGGCCGCAGCCCAGCAGCGCGATCATCAGGCCCGGCGGCACGAACCACCACCAGGCGCCGAGGGTGAGGGCCTGCCCGTTCTGCGCGTAGAAGAGCATCGAGCCCCAGGTCTGGGTGCCCACCACGCCGATGCCGATGAAGCTCAGGCCGGCCTCCCCGAGGATCGCCGTGATCAGCGCGAACACGAAGCCGCTGGACATCACCGGCAGCAGGTTCGGCAGGATCTCCACGGCGATGATGCGATGCGCCTTCTCGCCGGCGATCCGTGCGGCCTGCACGTAGTCGCGGGTGCGGATGGACAGGGTCTGCGAGCGCAGCACACGCGCGGCGGCCGCCCACGAGGTGATCGCGAGGATGATCGAGATCAGCAGCAGCCCGCGCTGCTGCACATAGGACCCGATGACGATCATCAGCGGGAGCCCCGGCAGGATCAGCACCACGTTGGTGAACAGCGAGAACACCTCGTCGAGCCAGCCGCCCAGGTAGCCGCCGAGAATCCCGAAGAACGCGGAGAGGAACAGCGCCAGGACCGCGACGATCACGCCCACCATGAGCGAACCGCGAGTCGCCCAGGCGAGCTGCGCGAGCACGTCCTGGCCGGTCTGGGTGGTGCCCAGGATGTTCTGCGCCGTCGGCCCGTGCATGCCGGCGTTGTCGACCGCGAGCGGATCCGCGACGAAGAAGGGGGCGATCAACCCGAACAGGGTGATCACGACGACCAGGCCCGCACCGATCACGAAGGAGGGGGTCAGGACGCGTCGGAGGCCGGCCAGGCGGCCGGAGGATGTCTGTGCCATGTCTGCTCCTCAGCCCCGTGCCCGGGTGCGGGGGTCGATGATGCCGTACAGCAGGTCCACCACGAGGTTCGCCGCCAGCACCGAGACGGTGATGACCAGGAACAGGCCCTGCATGAGCGAGTAGTCGTTGTTGTTGACCGCCTGGAGCATCGTGTAGCCGATGCCGGGGTACGAGAACACGGTCTCGACGACGATGGAGCCGGAGACCACGAAGCCCAGCGAGATCGCGAAGCCGGAGACGCTGGGCAGCATCGCGTTGCGGGCGGCGTACATGACCATGATCCGGCGGGGGTTGAGCCCCTTCGCCTCGGCGGTGAGGATGTAGTCCTCGCTGAGGGTGGAGACCATCATGTTGCGCATCCCCAGCAGCCAGCCGCCCAGGGAGGACAGCACGATCGTCAGCGCCGGCAGGAAGCCGTAGTAGACGGCGTTGGACAGGAACGGGTAGTCGAACGCCGGCCGGACCATCGACGGGTCGTAGCCGCCGGAGATCGGGAACAGGTCCATGTTCACCGAGAGCACGTAGATGAACAGCAGCGCGAGCCAGAAGTAGGGCACGGCCTGCAGGATCGTGGTGGCCGGGATCAGCGAGTCCAGCCAGCTCCCGCGCTTCCAGCCGGCGATGGTGCCCAGCACCATGCCGATCGCGAAGGTGATCGTCGTGGCCAGGCCCACCAGCACCAGGGTCCACGGCAGCGACTGCCCGATGATCTGGGTGACGGGCATCGGGAAGTACGTGACCGAGATGCCGAGGTCGCCGGAGAACAGGCTGCCCAGATACGAGAAGTACTCCTGGATCAGCGATCTGTCGTCGTCGGCCCCGAGCATGATCTCGATGGAGCGCCGGGTCCCCGGATCCACCGGGCCGCGCAGGGCGAGCTTGGCCAGCACGGCGTCGACCGGGCTCCCCGGGAGCATCCGAGGGATGAAGAAGTTGAGGGTCACCGCGGCCCAGAGGGCCACCAGGTAGAACCCGAGCTTGCGCAGGATGTGCACCGTCGTCGGTCCTTTCGTCGTCTCCGGGAGGGACAGGGCGGGGCCGCGCCGCCGGAGCAGCGGCGCGGCCCCGCGGGATCACTCGACGGGGGTGACGGTCTTCAGGACGACGGAGTTGTCCGGTGCGGACCAGGACATCGGGTAGGCGTACAGGTCGTCCTCCGTGGGCCAGCCGGTGGCCCGGGAGGTGTTGTACTCGGTGAGGCTCGAGCCGATGAGCAGGGGGATCGCCGGCATCACCTCGACCAGACGCTTCTGGATGAGGAAGTAGTGCTCCTTCTTCACCTCCGGGTCATCGGTCGCCGCAGCGGCATCGAGCGCGGCGTCCACCTCCGGATCGGAGAACCGGGTGATGTTCTGGTACGGGTTCCCGTTCTCGCCCACGGGCACGGTGCTCTCGGTCGAGAACTGGTTGCGGTACGGGTAGTACGGGTCCGGTGCAGGACCCTGGCCGACGGAGTCGATGACCAGCTGGAAGGTGCCCTTGGCCTTCGCGTCGTTCCATTCGTTGACGCTGACCTGCTGCGGGATCAGCTCGATGCCGATCTCCTTGTACTGCTGGGCGAGGGTGTCCAGGGCGGTGACGAAGTCGGACCAGCCGGTGGGGCAGGAGACGGTCATGGAGACCCGCACGTCGCCCTTGGCGTAGATGCCGTCGGACCCCGGCGCGTAGCCGGCGTCCTCGAGCACCTTCTTCGCCTCCTCGGGCTGGGCGTTCCACGGGGCCAGGTCGATCGACGGGTCGATGAAGTCGGCATCGCGCTCGGGCAGGGCGAAGGACGGGGAGATGTCGGTGCCGAGGTCGAAGAAGGCGAGCTTGGACAGCTGCTCGCGGTCCATGCCGTAGTAGAGCGCCTTGCGCACCGCCACATCCGTCTGCGGGCCCTCGCATCCCAGCTCCGTGTTCGAGGCGGCGAACAGCGCCGCCTGCGAGATGCCGGTGTTGGTGTAGGCGAGGTCGGGGTTCTTCTCGACGTGCCCTTCGAGGTTGGGGATCGCGGAGGACATGTAGTCGATGTCCCCGGCCAGCCACTGGTCGGTCGCGGACTGGTTGCCCGACGTGGTGATCGCGCGGACGCCGTCGATCCCGGGCCGCCCCTCCTCCCAGTAGTTCGGGTTCGCGAGCAGCAGGTAGGACTCCGGGGTGAAGTCGTCGAGCTGGAAGGCTCCGGTGCCGATCGGGTCCTCGTTGGCGTAGGTGGCGAGGTCCTCGACGTCGGTGAAGAGGTGCTCGGGGATGATCCAGGTGCGCGCCAGGGCATTGGGGCCCTCGAGGTAGGAGGACTCGGCGTAGGTGATGACCACGGTCGTGTCATCGGTGGCCTCGGCCGTGGGGGCGGTGCCGCCGTCGTTCAGCGCGTCGGTCTCGCTGATCCTGTTGAAGGTGAAGGCCACGTCGTCGGCGGTGAAGGCCTCGCCGTCGGTCCAGGTCACACCCTTGCGCACCGTCACCGTGAGGGCCGTGCCGTCCTCGTTCCACTCGTAGCTCTCCCCCAGCTGCGGCACCGGCTCCTGGTCGATCGGCTTGAGGGGGTTGAAGTAGAACAGCGTCTCGTAGATGAGGCCCTGGACCATGGGGATCACCGAGGGCGAGTGCGGGTTGAGGTTCCGCGTCAGCGTCGCCTCGGTCGCGTTCGTCGTGAGGATGGTCTTCTTCTCACCATCGGAGCCGGTACCCGTCTCGAGGTTCGAGGTCTGGCCGCAGGCCGCCAGGGCGATCGGGACGGTTCCGATCGCGGTGAGTTTGTACAGGTCACGGCGCTTCAGGTGCATCATTGCTCTCCTTGTCCACGCGGCGTCGCGTGTGCTGGGAGCCCTGGTCGGTCGACCGGCCCCCTCTTTCTTCATTCAGTTAATGAAGTAGCCTCAGTGTGCAAATCAGACGACTCTCCGTCAAGAGGGCCGGGCGGTCCAGCAAGGTCCCAGATAGGTCACGATCCAGGGATGTCCGGGAAAATCCGGGAAACTCCGGGAAACTCCGAGGAATCCAGCGAACAGAAGGTGGGAGATGAGCGGCACCGGCGGCGGACGACGTCCCACGATGGACACCGCAGTCCTCGAATTCGTCCGCCGACGCACCGAGACCACCCGGGTCGAGATCGCTCGCGAGCTGGGCGTCACCGCCGCCACGGTCACCAACTCCGTGAAGCGCCTGCTGGCCGCCGGACTGCTCTGGGAGAGCGGCCACGCCCGGTCGACGGGCGGGAAGCGGGCCACCCTGCTGAGGGTCGACGACTCCGCACGCCGCGCCCTGGGCTGCACGATCGACGAGGACCGTCTCTCCTTGGTCGCCGTCGACACGACCGGCGCGCTCCAGGCCCGCGTGGTGCTCCCGCTGCAGGATGCGGACGATCCGGCCGAGGTCACGGACCGCCTGCGAGAAGGCCTCGCGACCCTCGCCCCCGGCGACGAGCTGGGGGCGGTGACCGGCATCGGGTTCGCGATGCCGGACCGCCTGGCAGACGGCGTCGCCTGGGCGCTCGAGGAGCTCACCGTCGATCTCGACGTCCGCTCCGTGCGCGGCAGGGAATCGACCTGCGCCGCGCTGGGCAGCTTCTGGAGCGGGGAGCAGAGCGGGTCGGGCTTCTCCGGCACCCTCCACCTGGGGTCGACGATGTCGCTGGCGCTGCTGCTGGACGGTGTCCCGTTCCGCCCGGACAGCGGCCAGCCCCTGGACCATCTGCACATCTCCCCCGGGGGGCGGCTCTGCTCCTGCGGTCGCCGTGGCTGCCTCCATCTCGAGGCCGCCCCTTCCGGGATCGCGGACCTGACGCGCACCGCGCTCGCCGCGTCCCAGGGCGACGAGGCCGCTCAGGACGCCGTGATGGCCGCCGCGCTGCCGCTCACCCGCGTCGCCGCGAATCTGGCGATCGCCCTCGGCCTGGACACCATGGTCCTGGCCGGCGCACCCGTCCAGGCCGCCCCCGGGATCTACCTCGACGCCGCCCGGCAGCACGTCGGGGATGACGCCACGACGCGCGTGGTCGTCTCCCAGGTGCAGCCCCACCCCGGCGCCGTCGGGGCCGCGGTGCTCGCCCTGCAGGCGTTCCTGACCTCCGGCGAGCGCTGACCCGGGTCAGGCCCGGTCGATCGCGACGGCCGCGGCGCCGTCGGCATCCTCGTCGAGATCCATGTCGAGATCGTCGTCCGAGCGGTCGTCGGCGCCCCAGGTCCAGCGCAGGCCGACGGAGCCCGGGCCGAAACGGGACTCCGCCAGCTGGATGCGGTTGCGATGGTCCAGCCGCACCGGGGTGACGGACTCCGCAGTGTCGGTGCGCCGGTAGCGCTCGCAGTGGAGCGGCTTGAGGGGTCCGCGGAACTCGGCCTCGAACAGGACATCGTGCGCCCGCCGGGCGAGGCTGTAGAAGGTGCCCTCCATGGCGGTCGCCTCGGAATGGGTCACCACGCGATACCCGAACGACGCGACCTGGCCCGCGTCGAGACGCCCGTCGACCACGAGCTCGACGCCGTAGGTGCGACGACCCGGCCAGACCACCCGGCGGCCGATGGTGCATCCGTCGAGCGGTTCGTACTCCGGCGCGACGTTGGCCTCGGAAGGGTCCAGGATGTGCACCGCAGGGAGCCGGCAGACCCCCGATTCCAGCGCGCGCACCGTGACCCGGGAGACGATCTCCTGACGCCGCGACGAGGAATCGATGATCGCGAGCTGATGGAAGACCCGCTCATGCGCATACTGCTGCGGCGATTCGAAGCCCAGCTCCAGCAGCGCCTCCCGGAAGGCGCCCTTCCCACGGTCCCCCTGCCCGACGAACTTGGTGCGCTGCACGGCCCGGCCGACGAGCCGAGGGCCGCCGACGAGATCCGCCAGGGAGTCCGGCGCCATCCCGAGGAGCTCCTCCAGGGCCGCGATCACCCCCAGGGACTGCTCGCCGCCGGGAAGACTCCGCCCCGAGCGCCAGTTGCTGAGCGTGGCGACGCTGACCGGACGATTGCTCGCCCGGAGGCGCTGGGAGATGCCGGTCAGGGAGAGTCCGCTCCGCTCGATCGCGCTGCGCAAGGCTCGGGCGTACCGTTCATCGTCCTCCACTGACCCCTCCTCACGAACCAGCGGAGATGTCACCGCTGGTCAGCGGGTGCCTCGGAGGTGGATCACACGTCCGGGCTCCTCACCTTTCAATAATTCAGACATACCTGTAAAACACCGAGCGTAACGTCCTGTGCACTGCATCACCCTCCCGATCCGGTTGCGATCCGGCGACTTTCCGGAGGGCCATCCCGGTCAACGGCTCGACATATCGAAAGGAGTGGACCGACTCCATGGAGACGATCCCTCTCACCGCGAGGACAGCACGCCCCGTCCTGCAGCAGCCGTTATCCGGACTGTACGCCGAAGGTCGGACATCTCGGGCGGTATCGGACTTCCCCAGCACGACCCTCCCCTCTCCTCAGAACATCCACGACGGCCTCGCCGCTCCCTCCCGGACCGCGCGCGTCCGTCGTCGTGCAGGACATCCACTGGAAAGCCGGAACAGATGACTCAGGACATGATCGCCACCGCCGCAGCTGCGGCCCCCGCGCTCGACAGGACCGTCGCGACGCCCCTCCCGATTCGCCGATCCGAATCCCGGACCGTGCATGGTGACACCGCCGTCACCTCGTACGGATGGCTGCGTGACCAGCGCGCTCCTGAGACCGTCACCCACCTCGCCGCGGAGAACGCCTACACGGATCAACGCACCGCCCACCTCGAGGGCCGACGCTCGACGCTCCTGCAGGAGCTGACCGATACCGACCGGGACCTCGACCTCTCCGCCCCCGTCCGCTCCGGGGGCTGGTGGTACATCGACCGCCCGAGCACCGGAGCGGGCTCCAGCGCCGACGCCTCCCTGTCACGAGTGCGCGCCGCCGCTCCGGGACCGGGCACCGTGCCCGACATCCTCGACGGGGTGCCGCTCGAGGGAGAGGAGGTGCTGATCCAGGATCGCCAGCTGGTCGTGGGCATCGCGCTGTCCTCCGATCACGACCTGCTCGCTCGCGCGGAGGTCTCCGCCGGTGGCTGCGACATCACCGTCGTCGACCTCTCCACCGGCGAGGTCGTGGACCACGCCGTGCAGCAGGCCGGACCGGATCTCGCGTTCTCCCAGGACTCCCGCTGGATCTTCTACACGCAGCTCGATGACATCGGCCGCCGCCATCAGGTGCGCCGTCACCGGCTCGGCACGCCGGCGGCCGCGGACGAGACCGTCCTGACCGAGCCCGATCACTGGGCAGAGCTGAGCATGGCCCGCTCCCGCGATCTGTCGACGCTGCTGATCAGCTCGGTCTCGACCACCACCTCCGAGACCTGGATGCTGGACCTGGACGACCCCACCGGAGCCGCCGTGTCCGTGACCGGCCGCCACCACGGGGTCCACCAGGTCATCGAGCACGCCGGCGACCGCCTCCTGGCCATCCGGCAGGGCGAGGTCGGGGGCAGCGTGCTCTCGGTCGCCCCGCTCGCCGACTCCGACGGCCTGGCCGATTCCACCATCCTCCTGACCGCCGCGGAGGGCGAGCAGTTCGACGCGGTCGAGGCCTTCGCCGGGTTCGCCGCGCTCCAGGTGCGCTCCGGAGGCCTTCCCGGGGTGTGGATCCTGCCGCGCCGGTCCGACGGGTCCTTCGACGTCGCGGCCCTGCGCACCGTCGACCACGGCGGCGAGCTCGACGCCCTGCACCTGGACGCGAACCCGTCCTGGACCCAGCACACGCTCCGCTATCGCCTCGACAGCCTCCGCACGCCGGCCACCATCGCCCAGCTCGACGTGGGCACGGGCGAGATCGAGGTGCTGCGCCGAGCCGCGGCGCCCGGGATCGATCCGGGCCAGTACCTCGAGCGGCGCCTCTGGGCGACATCGGCGGACGGCACCCAGGTCCCCATCTCCCTCCTCGCCCGGCACGACGCGACGACCGATGGCACCGCGCCGGGCATCCTCTACGGCGACGGGGCCTTCGGCATCTCGAACGACCCGCGGCTGCTGCCCGGCGCGCTGGCCCTGGCCGATCTCGGACTCGTCGTCGCCGTCGCTCACGTCCGCGGCGGGGGCGAGATGGGACGCGACTGGCATCGTCGCGGCAGGCTGCTGCACAAGGCCAACTCCTTCGACGACTTCGTGGCCTGTGCAGATCACCTCGTCTCCCAGGGCTGGGTCGCACCGGACCGCCTCGGGGCGCTCGGCCAGGGCTCGGGCGGCCTGCTCGTGGCCGCGAGCGCGAACCGTGCTCCCGGCAGGTTCCGGGCGATCGTCGCCGGGGCTCCCCTGGTGGATCCTCTGGAGACCCTCCTGGATCCGGAGGTGATGCTCACCCTCGAGGAGTGGGCCGAATGGGGCGACCCTGCCGGCGACGAGCAGATCTATCGCCGCCTGCGCAGCTACAGCCCGGCGGAGAACATCCGTGCGACCGAGTATCCGGCCGTGTTCGCCTGGACGTCGCTCGAGGACCAGGAGGTGCTGGCCGCCGAGGCCGCCATCTGGGTCGCCGCGCTGCGTGCCCGGGTCACCTCGGATCCGCAGGAGCGGCCCGTGCTGCTGCGCTGCGTCCCCACGGCCGCCGACGCCTCCGCCCTGCAGGCCGAGTCGATGGCGTGGCTCCTCGATCAGCTCGAGGTTCCCGAGGCCGCCCGCTGACCATCCTCCGATCCACCGCCGGGAGGCGGCGCCGACGACGTCCTCGCCTCCCGTGCGGCACTCCCGTCGCTGCGTTCGGGGCTGTGTCCGGGCCTGCGCCTGCGCTGTGCCGTCGTGACGGCTCGGCGCTGTGCTCGGTGCTCTCCGGCGCCGCTACGCTCGAACCATGACCCGTGACATCCCGTCGGCCCCGACGCCGCCCCACCGTCCCACCGAGCGCACCCACCATGGCGACACCGTCGTGGACCCCTATGAGTGGATGCGCGACAAGACAGACCCCGAGGTGATCACCCACCTCGAGGCGGAGAACGCCTACGCCGACGCCCGCACCGCGCACCTCGCGGACCTGCGCAGCACCCTGGTCGACGAGTTCGTGGGCCACACCCAGGAGACAGATCTCAGCGTGCCCGTGCGCCGGGACGACTGGTGGTACATCACCCGCACCACCGCGGGCGACGACTATCCCGCCTTCACCCGCGTGCCCGACACCGGGTCGCTGCCGCAGGTCGAGCCGGGGGTGATGCTCGAGGGCGAGCAGCTGCTGCTGGACGCGCAGGCAGAGGCCGCCGGCGCCGAGTTCTATTCGCTGGGTGGGCTGGCCCCCTCCCCCGACCACACCCTGCTCGCCTACGCGGTGGATTCCGCAGGCGACGAGCGCTTCACGATCCGGGTCAAGGACATCGCCTCCGGGGAGATCCTCGACGAAGCGGTCACGGACACCGGGTACGGCCTCGCGTTCTCCGCCGACCAGCAGTGGCTGTTCTATGCGCGGGTGGATGACGCCTGGCGCCAGCACCAGATCTGGCGCCACCGCATCGGCTCCCCCACGACCGACGACGAGCTCGTGCTCGAGGAGCCCGACGAGCGGTTCATGATCGGCTTCGACCGCTCGCGGGACGGCTCCACCCTGGTCATCCAGGCCGGCTCGACCTCCACCACCGAGGCGTGGCTGCTGGACCTCACCCGGCCGACGTCGGCTCCCGTTCCCGCGGGCGGCCGCCGCGAGGGCGTGGACTACGGCGTCGAGCACGCCGGGGATCGCCTGCTCGTGATCCACAACGAAGGCGCCCAGGGCTTCGCGCTCGCCCAGGCCTCCCTCCAGGCCCCCTCGACCTGGGAGGACCTGCTGGTCGCGGGCGAGGGCGAGCGGCTGCTCGCGGTCGAGGCCTTCGCCTCCTTCGTCGCCCTCGAGCTGCGCAGCGCCGGCCTCGCGGGCGTGCGGCTGATCCCGCGCGCGGAGGATGGATCGCTGCTGGTCGAGCAGGCCACCGACCTCACCCATGGCGGCGAGCTGGACACCGTCGAGCTCGACACGAACCCCGGCTGGGACACGACCACCGTGCGCTACCAGCTCACGAGCATGCTCACCCCGACGACCGTCGCCGAGCGGGACGTCTCCACCGGGGAGACCACGGTGCTGCGGGTGACCCCGGTGCCGAAGTACGACCCCGAGCTGTATGTGGAACGGCGCGAATGGGCCACCGCGGAGGACGGCACCGCGGTCCCGCTGAGCGTGGTGGCCCGCAAGGAGGTCGCGGCCGACGGCACGGCGCCGGGCTATCTGTACGGCTACGGCTCCTACGAGGTCTCCATCGATCCGTCGTTCGTCCCCACCCGGCTCCCGCTGCTGGACCGCGGCGTGGTCATCGCGATCGCGCACGTGCGCGGCGGCGGCGAGATGGGCCGCGACTGGTACGACCACGGCAAGATGCTGGAGAAGAAGAACTCCTTCAGCGACTTCGTGGCGGCCGCGAAGCACCTCACGGACTCCGGGCTGGTCGCCGAGGGCCGACTCTCCGCCGAGGGTCGCAGCGCGGGCGGGCTGCTCATGGGCGGCATCACGAACCTCGCCCCCGAGCGCTTCCGCGCGGTGATCGCCGGCGTGCCCTTCGTCGATGCGCTGACCACCATCCTGGATCCCTCATTGCCGCTGACCGTGGGCGAATGGGAGGAGTGGGGCGACCCGCTGCATGATCCGGCGGTGTACGCGTACATGAAGGAGTACACGCCCTACGAGAACGTGCAGGCGGCGGACTACCCCGCGATCTTCGCGTCGACCTCGCTCAACGACACCCGCGTGTTCTTCGTGGAGCCCGCGAAGTGGGTGGCGCGGCTGCGCGAGACGGTCACCAGCGACCAGGCCGAGCGGCCGATCCTGTTCCGCTGTGAGATGGTCGCCGGGCACGGAGGCCGCTCCGGCCGCTACCGCAAGTGGGAGCAGCGGGCCGACGAGCTCGCCTGGCTGCTCGACCAGCTCGGGGCGACCGCGCTGCTCTGAGGGCGCACCGCCGAGGCGGCCTCCGGAGCGGCCTTCAGGGCGGCCTCCGGAGCGGCCTTCGGAGCGTGTCCCCGGGGCTGACCTATGGCGCGGGTCTGTCGAGACGACAGACCCGCTCCGTACACTCCCGAAAGTTTTCGCCACGAGCCGTTCAGTCCCGAGGGTATTTCCGCTCTTGACGACCTTGTGACGCCTGCCATACGCTCACAGAACCCGAAACGGTACGAAATGTTTCGCATTCTGAGTCATAGGAGACGTCATGAAGCGCCGCCAGATCCTCACCGCCGGAGCGGTCACCGCCGCCGCCACCCTCTCTGCCGGAAGTGCCGCCTCCGCAGCCCCGGCCAGGACCGGGAAGAAGCCCGGGAACGGGCAGAAGACCCCTCCGGGGCTCGCCAAGAAGGACAACCTGGCCTGGGCCGCCGGGTCGTCGATGAAGATCGGCACCGCCGTCGCCGGCGGCGGGCACCACACCGATGACCCGGACTCACCGTCCTCCACCGAGGCCGCCGCCTACGCGGAGGTCCTGAACCGGGAGTTCAGCTCGGTCTCCGCCGAGAACCAGATGAAGTGGGAGTACCTGCACCCCGAGCGGGACACCTACGTCTTCGAGGACGGCGACGCGATCGCGTCGTCCGCCCAGCAGAACGGACAGGTCGTGCGCGGCCACACCCTGTTCTGGCACAGCCAGAACCCCACGTGGCTCGAGGAGGGCGGCTTCAGCCCCGAGGAGCTCCGAGTGATCCTCAAGGACCACATCGACACTGTCGTGGGCCACTATCGCGGGCAGATCCAGCAGTGGGACGTGTGCAACGAGATCTTCACCGAGGAGGGGGAGCTGCGCGAGAACAACATCTGGCTCCGCGAGCTGGGCCCCGGCATCATCGCCGACGCCTTCCGCTGGGCACGCGCCGCGGATCCGGGCGCCCTGCTGTTCTTCAACGACTACAACGTCGACGGCATCAACCCCAAGTCCGATGCCTACTACGCGCTCATCCAGGAGCTCCTCGCCGAAGGCGTCCCGGTGGACGGCTTCGCCACCCAGGGACATCTCTCCACCCGCTACGGCTTCCCTGCGGACCTCGCCGAGAACCTCCAGCGCTTCGCCGACCTCGGGCTGGAGACGGCGATCACCGAGCTCGACGTGCGGATGGATCTGCCCGAGAGCGGGCGGCCCACCACCGAGCAGCTCGAGAAGCAGGCGGAGTACTACCGTCGCGTGACCGAGGCGGTCGTGGCCGTGGACGGCTGCAACTCGCTGACCCTGTGGGGCTTCGCGGACTCCTACTCGTGGGTCCCCGGCACCTTCCCGGGCGAGGGCGCCGCGACGGTCATGTGGGAGGACTTCACCCGCAAGCCCGCCTACTACGCCGTGCAGGGGGCGCTGGCCGAGGGCAGCGGGCGGGCCGGTCACCCGGCGCTGCGCCGCTGAGGCACTGCGGCACTGCGGCACTGCGGCACTGCGGCGCTGAGGCGCTGACCGTCCCCGCACCCCTCTCCCAGCGGCGGCTGCCTGATCAGCGGGCCATCCGGTCAGCTGACCAGGTAGCCGCCGTCGACCGGGATCTCCGCGCCGTTGACCATCGAGGCGGCGTCCGAGGCGAGCCACACCGCCACGTCGGAGACCTCGCGGGGCTGCGCGAAGCGATCCTGCGGGATCCGTGCGAGCATCGGGGCGGCCTTGGCCGGCTGCTCGCCCCACACCGTCTGCCCCATATCGGTGAGCACCACGGTGGGGCAGATCGAGTTCGCCCGCACCCCGCGGGATCCGAGCTCGAGGGCGAGGGTGCGGGTGGCCATCACCAGGCCCGCCTTCGCGGTGCTGTAGGCATAGTGCTCGGCCAACGGGCGCAGTGCGGCGGCCGAGGCGATCGTGACGACGGCCCCGCCGCCGGCCTCCGCCATCGCAGCTCCGGCGCGAGCGGCGAGCAGTGCCGGGGCGCGGAGGTTCACGCGGAGCGTCTCGTCGAAGTGGGCGGTGTCCAGCTGATCGACGGTTTCCGGATGGGAGAGGCCGGCGTTGTTCACCAGCACGTCGAGGCCGGCGGCGCCGACACCTCCGTCGACCCGTCCGTCGGCCCCTGCGGTCTGCGCGAGCAGGGCGGAGGCGTCGTCCCAGAGCCGGTCGGGGACGTTCGGATCGGCGAGGTCCGCCGCGAGGACCGCGATGCGCACCCCGTGCTCGGCCGTGAGCCGTGCGGCCGCCGCCTCGAGCGTCGCGGCGTCACGCGCGGTGAGCACGAGGTCGGCGCCGGCTGCGGCGTAGGCGCGGGCGATGTCGGCACCGATCCCCCGGCTCGCTCCGGTGATCAGGGCGCGACGCCCCGCGAGGGGGCGAGCAGGCGCAGGGGCGGAGGCAACGGCGGCTGCAGCGGTGTCAGCAGACGACGGGCTGCCGACGGAGGAGGGGCCGGAACCTGGCTCGATCGATGTCATCGATCCAGGTTACGGCCCCTCGGTGCGAGCGCGCGGGGTGGCTCAGAAGGCGGGGATGACGCCACCGGCGTAGGTGTCTTCGATGAACGTGCGCACGTCCTCGGAGTGCATCAGCTCCTCGAGCTTCTTCAGCGCCGAGTTCTCCACGTCGGCAGTGCGGATCGCGAGCAGGTTCGCGTACGGGTTGCCGTCCGGAGACTCGAGGACCAGGGCGTCTTCGGCGGGCTTGAGATCCGCCTCGAGCGCGTAGTTGCCGTTGATCACAGCTGCCGCGAAGTCGCCCTTGGTGCGAGGCAGCAGGGCCGGATCGATCTCGGAGAGCTTCAGCGACTTCGGGTTGTCGACGATGTCGTCCTTCGTCGCGTCGGTGGGCTCGATGCCCTCGGTCAGAGTGAACAGGCCCTGCTCCGCGAGAAGCGCGAGTGCACGTCCACGGTTGGACGGGTCGGTGGGGACTCCGATCTCATCGCCGTCGGCGAGATCGTCGAGGCTGGAGAGGGAGTCGGAGTAGATGCCCAGCGGCTCGAGGTGGACGGGCTCGAGGGCGGTCAGCTCGTAGCCGTTCTCCTCGATCTCGGTATCGAGATAGGGCTTGTGCTGGAAGAAGTTCGCGTCGACCTCGCCGTCGTTCAGCAGACGGTTCGGGATCGGGTACTCCGTCTGCTCCTGCAGGTCGAGCTCGAGGCCCGCATCCGCGGCGAGGTTGTCCTTGACGAAGGTCAGGATCGCCATGTGCGGCACCGGGGTCGCGGCGATGCGGATCGTCGTGACACCGTCCTTCTCCTCCAGTGCGGTGTCGTCCCCGCCGCAGGCGGCGAGGGTCAGAGCGGCGAGACCCGCTCCGGAAGCGAACAGGGTACGGCGGCTGAACGTGCTCATGAGGGGTCCTCCTGGGGACGGGGTCGGGGAGTGGGGAGGGATATCGACGCGTGGTTCACGCGGTGCGAGCGCGGTGGTCGACGGCTGTGGCCAGGCGGGACCCGAGGAGCTGCACCAGGATCACGATGATGACCAGCAGGACCACCGTCGCGATGATGACCTCGGTCTGGTAGCCGGTGTATCCACGGTTGTAGGCGAGCTGGCCGAGGCCGCCCGCGTTCACCGAGCCGGCCATGGCGGTGTAGCCGATCACGGCGATCGTGGTGGTGGTGATCGATCCGATAATCCCGGGCAGGGCTTCGGGGATAAGCACCTGGCGGATGATCTGCCACCGACTCGCACCCATCATCTGCACGGCCTCGATCTTCCCGGCGGGAATCTCCCGCAGGTTCAGCTCGAAGAGCCGGGCGGCGAAGGGCACAGCGGCGATCGTCAGGGCGATCATCGCCGCGTTGGGGCCCGTCGAGCGCCCGGTGACCGCCGAGGTGATCGGGATCAGCGCGATGATCAGGATGAAGAACGGAAAAGAGCGCAGCACGTTGACGATGAAGCCGACGACCTGGTTGACGGTGCGCACTGGGCGCGACGTCGACCCGTCGGTCTCGAACAGTGCCACGCCGAGCGGGAGGCCGAGCACCACGGTCAGCGCCATGGTCACTGCCGTCATATAGAGCGTGATCAGGGTGTTCTGCCAGAGGCCGTCCTCCCAGCGGTGGAACAGCGGGTTCTGCAGCCACTCCTGAAGGGTGTCCATCATGCCGTCACCTCCTTCGCGACCACGCCGGCCGCCTCGAGCTCGGTCAGGAACTCCGCCAGGCCCTCGGCGGAGATCGGCTGGTCCGAGCGGTTGCGGAGCGCCAGCTGGACACGGCCCACCTGACGGCCGCCGAGCGTCTCGATGGTGCCGGCGACGATCGTCGCCTCGGCCTCATAGGTCTCGGCGAGGCGCACCAGATCGTCGCTGGTGCGGATCGTCGGCGAGTCGCCGTAGTCGCAGTTGACGATGAGGGCGTTGATACCGGTGGGCGCGGGGGGCAGAGGGATCAGCTCGGCTGACAGCGGCCCGTGCGGATCCGCCGCCACGTCGACCAGGTCGCCGGTCTGGGTGATCGCGCCGTTCTCGAGCAGGGTCACGGTGTCGCAGACCTCGCGCACCACGGCCATCTCGTGGGTGATGATCACGACCGTGATGCCGAGGCGTTCACGCAGGTCGGCGATGAGATCGAGGATCTGATGCGTGGTGGTGCCGTCGAGCGCACTGGTGGGCTCGTCGCACAGCAGCACCTTGGGCTCCGCGGCGAGGCCGCGGGCGATGCCGACGCGCTGGATCTGGCCGCCGGAGAGCTGTGCGGGGTAGTTGTGCTCCCGGCCCGAGAGGCCCACGAGCTCCACGAGCTCGGCGACGCGACGCTCGCGCTGGGCGCGGGGCACCCCGGCGATCTCCAGCGGATGGGCGATGTTCTGGGCGGCGGTGCGGGAGTCCAGCAGGTTCGCGTGCTGGAACACCATGCCGATGTTGCGTCGGGCGGCGCGCAGGGCCTTGCCCTCGAGGGCGGCCACGTCCGTGCCGTCCACCTCGACGCGCCCGGACGTGGGCTTCTCCAGCCCGGTCAGGCAGCGGATGAGGGTGGATTTACCGGCACCGGAACGGCCGACGATGCCGTGCACGCGCCCCGGTTCGAGGTGGAGGTCGATCCCGCCGAGCGCGACGACGGGGTCTCCCCCGCCGGGTGCGGGAAAGACCTTCGTGAGGCTGTCGAGTGTGATCACCTCCGAAGTGAATCATTCGGACACGCCGAGGCCGGAGTACTTGTTCATCTGACGAAACACAGCTCACAGACCAGCGGCGACGCGTGTGCACGGCGTCACGTCGGCCCGGTGGCTCGGAGGTCCGGTGGCCCGGCCTCTACGCGCGCTGCCGGGCCACGCGGGACTCGTCCCAGACGGGCACGTCGGACTCGTAGACCTCGCCATCGGCGCCGAACACCACGAAGCGGTCGACGTCGCGCACGAACCAGCGGTCGTGGGTGACTGCGACGACGGTCCCCTCGAAGGCGGCGAGCGCCTGCTGGAGGGCGTCGGCCGATTCGAGGTCGAGGTTGTCGGTGGGCTCGTCGAGCAGCAGCAGCGTGGCGCCGCCCAGCTCGAGCAGGAGGATCTGGAAGCGCGCCTGCTGACCGCCGGAGAGCGAGTCGAAGGTCTGCTCGGCCGCGCGGGCGAGCTCGTAGCGGGCCAGCACCCGCGCCGCCTCCTCCTGCGGCTTCCCCGCTCGATGCTCGTCCCCGCGATGCAGGATCTCCAGGAGCGTGCGTCCGGCGAGGTCGGAGCGGCCGTGGGTCTGCGCGAACCAGCCCGGGCGCACCCGTGCCCCGAGCCGTGCCGTGCCCGTGTGCTCGACAGGATCGATCGGCACCTCGGAGACCGGCAGATGCTCGGGAGCGGGATCGCTGCCGCCGGCGGCGAGCAGACGCAGGAAGTGCGACTTGCCCGAGCCGTTGGAGCCGAGCACCGCGATCCGGTCCCCGAAGCGCACCTCGAGGTCGAAGGGCTGCATCAGGCCGGTCAGCTCGAGGCTCTCGCACACGATTGCCCGCTTGCCGGTGCGCCCGCCGCGCAGTCGCATGCCGAGCTTCTGCTCGCGCGGCTGCTGCTCGGGCGGGCCGGCGCCCTCGAACCGCGCCAGGCGGGTCTGCGCCGCCCGGTAGCGGGCGGCCATATCCGAGTTGTAGGCCGCCTTCTGCTTGTACATCTGCACCAGGGCGCGCAGCTTGGCCTGCTCCTCGTCCCAGCGCCTGCGCAGCTCGTCGAGCCGTTCGAAGCGCTTCTCGCGGGCCTCTTGGTAGGTGGCGAACCCGCCGGGATGCGTCCAGGAGGTGTTCCCGGCGGCCCCCAGCTCGAGGGTGACGATCGCGGTCGCGGTGCGGGCCAGCAGCTCCCGGTCGTGGCTGACGAACAGCACGGATTTCTCGGAGGCCACCAGGCGTTCCTCGAGCCAGCGTTTGCCGGGCACGTCGAGGAAGTTGTCCGGCTCGTCCAGCAGCAGCATCTCGTCGGGCCCGCGCAGCAGCGCCTCCAGGGCGAGTCGCTTCTGCTCGCCGCCGGAGAGCGACTGGACGTCCCGCTCCGCGCAGCCCTCGTACGTCGACCCGAGCGCCGCTATCGTGCAGACGTCCCACAGCACCTCGGCCTCGTAGCCACCGGCCTCGCCCCATCCGGTGAGCGCCCTCGCGTAATCCATCTGCGCTGCGGTCGAATCGGTCTCGACCATCGCCTGCTCGGCGCGGTCCACCGCGGCGGCGGCCCGACGCAGGGCCGGGGGCGAGACGGCCACCAGCAGCTCGCGCACCGTGCCGCCGGCGAGGAACTGGCGCATGACCCCCAACGTGCCGTCCTGGGTGATGGCCCCTGATTCCGCGCTCAGATCACCGGTGATCAGGCGCAGCAGAGTGGTCTTGCCGGCGCCGTTGGCCCCGATGAGCGCGACCCGCGCGCCCTCGCCCACCCGGAAGGAGACGTCGCTCAGCAGCGGTCTGCCATCGGCCAGCGTGTAGTCGATGCCGGCGATGTCGAGGTGTGCCATGCCCCCAGGTGTATCTCATGGGCCGCGAGCCGTCAGGTGAATTGATTGCCCTCGCATGGCCCGCCGTCCCGGCCGGTGGCTCGACGCGGTGGCGCGAGAGCCCGCGAGGAACCGCGGGGCAGAGCTGTGTCCCCCGCACCCCTGACATTCCTCACGGCTGGTTCATGAATAGTCCATCGATGCAGGTGAGAGGGCGCTCTACTGGCAGCTGGTCCGCCGACGGAGAGTAGAGGCATCAGCCAGACCACGACATCGGTCCGGCCACCCCGATCCCCGAAAGGCCCTCTCATGTTCCAGGACCTCCTCGCCCAGCTCCACACCCTCGTCTCCGGCCTCGAACCGTGGCAGCAGGTGCTCGCCCTCGTGCCCGCCGGCGCGATCCCCTTCATCGAGTCCTACCTCGGCAGCTTCCTCGGCTCCTCCCTCGGCATCCACCCCGCGCTCGCGATCCCTGCGGCCGTGGCCGGGAACCTGATCGCGACCTTCCTCGCCATCGCCCTGTCCGGCCGGGCCCGTGACGCGGTCACCGACGGCCGGCGTCGGCGCAAGGGCGGGGCGACCGGACGCGACGCGAAGCCCTCGCGGTTCCGCGCGAAGGTCGCCACCGCCCTCGACAAGTACGGCGTGCCCGGCGTCGCCCTGCTGGGCCCGTTCGTCGTCGCTTCGCAGCTGTCGGGCCCCGCACTCGTGGCCCTCGGAGCAGCTCGCCGCAAGGTGTACCTGTGGATGGGGATCTCGATCGTCGTCTGGGGCATCGCCTTCGGCATCTTCGGCAGCCTGTTCCTCGCCGCGATCGTCTGACCCGATAGGCTCCCCACCAGGTCGTCCGCCTGTTCGGCGATCACGAGAGGATTGATGTGGACACCAGCGCCGGTCGACAGTGGAGCGTGTTCTACGCCTACACGGCATGGACCCTCGTCGGGGTCGTGGCAGTGCTCCCGCTGGGCATCGCACTGTTCCTGGACCTGCGGATCCCGGTGGCAGCCGCTTCCGCACCGCTGACCGTCGCCGTGCTGTGCGGGCAGATCGCGCTCGGGGCCTGGTCCGCCTGGCGGGCCATGGAGGCCTGGGCCGCGGCCGATGCCCACTCCGAGCGGGACCGCTGGGGCATCCGTCAGGTGGGAAACCTCCCCTCGGACCTCTCCTTCCTGGCCGCCGTAGCACCGTCGGCCGTGATCGCCGGGACGTCGCTGCTCGGCGACGCCGATCCGCGCCTGCTGATCATGTCCTTGTCTCTGGTGATCACCACGGCCGCGGTCCGGTGGCGCTGGGAGATCGGTGTGGGGCTCGCCGTGGCATTCGCCGCCGTGTCGGCGCTGCTCCTGGGCTCTCTGCCGGGAGCCCTCTCCAGCGGCCTCCTCGTGATCGCAGCCGTCCTCACCGCCCGGCTCTCCCTGTGGCTCGCCGCGATGGTGCGCGAGCTCGACGATGCCCGCGAGGCCCTGGCCCAGCTCGCCGTCGCCGAGGAGCGGCTGCGCTTCGCCCGGGACCTGCACGACGTCACCGGACGGGACCTCTCCGTGATCGCGGTGAAGTCCGAGCTGGTCGCGCAGCTGGCCGAGCGCGAGGACCCGCGCGCCGTGGAGCACGGACGCGAGGTCGCCCAGATCGCGCGGGCCTCGCTCACCGAGATCCGAGCTCTCCTGCGCGGCTACCGCGAGGTCGACCTCGCCACCGAGCTGCGCGGCACCGCGTCCCTGCTGCGCTCGGCACAGGCGGAGGTCACCGTCTACGGCGCGTCGGAGGACGTTCCCGCCCGCCATCGCGGCACCGCTGCCTGGGTGCTGCGCGAGGGAGGCACCAACGTCCTTCGCCATGCGGATCCCTCGGCCGTGACCATCACCCTCACCTCGGGCGGGGTCACACTGGTCAACGACGGTGCCCCCGGCGACTCGGAGGTGATCGAGGGCAGCGGGCTGATCGGGATGCGCGAGCGCCTCGGCGCCGGGTCCATGCTGACCATCCGCCGCGAGGGCGGCATCTTCACCCTCGATGTCCGCTTCGATGCCCCTGGAGGCACCCGATGAACGCCGACCCCTCCGCCGCAGCGACTGCCGCCGCCCCGCTGCGGGTGATCCTCGTCGACGACGAGAACCTGATCCGCTCCGCGCTGGCCACGATGCTCTCCCTCGAGGACGATCTCGACGTGCGCGGGGAGGCGGCGACCGTGGCGGACGGTGCGCGCCTGGCCCGGGCCGAGCAGCCCGACGTCGCCGTGCTCGACCTCCAGCTGCCTGACGGGGACGGCCTCGAGCTGGCCACCCGGATCGGGCAGGTCTCCCCCGCCACCCGCTGCCTGATCCTCACCTCGCACGCCCGTCCCGGTTACCTCAAACGGGCGCTTGCCCAGCCAGTCCTCGGCGGCCTGCCGGAGACCACCTCCGCGGACCAGCTGGCGAGCGCCGTGCGCTCGGTCGCCGCCGGGCGGCGGGTGATCGATCCCGAGCTCGCCGCGGAGACCATCTCCTCCGGGGATTCTCCGCTGACCCCGCGGGAGGCCGATGTGCTGGAGTTCGCGGCCGACGGCGCCGCCATCGAGCAGATCGCCCGCCGCGCACATCTGGCCGAGGGCACCGTGCGCAACTACCTCTCCAGCGCCCAGGCGAAGCTGCAGGCCGCGAACCGCCACGAGGCCGTCGCCATCGCCCGCCGCCAGGGCTGGATCTGACCCCGGCCCGAACCGGACGCGCCGCATCCACTAGCGCCAGGCTGCGCCGCATCCACTGGCGCCAGGCGAGGTGGCAGCGCTATATATCGCGCTCCCTGTACGCCACACGCCACTGGATGCGCTTGCCCACCCATCGTCTGGGTGCGCATGCCCACCGATCCACTGAGTGCGCGTGCCCATCCATCCCCTGGGGGCGCATGCCCACCCATCCACCCGCCCCAGGTGCGCTCCTCGGCAGTGCACCCGTGCAGCTCACATCAGCAGCAGGACCACCAGGAGCACCAGCACGCAGGCCACCGTCGCAGCGAGCCCTGCACCGATCCCGACGGCCACCCCCGGCAGGCGCGTCCAGCGCAGCAGGGCGGCGACGGCCGCTCCCCCGAGGACGAGCATGGCGACGAGCGTGGGCAGGCCGATGATCACCCCGAGCAGGACCAGGCCGTCCCGCGGCGACGGGGTGCACCCGAACCCGATCCCTGTGCAGGCGCCGTTCGCATGTTCCGTCGGCGCGAGGAGCACGCCCAGTCCGTAGAGGACCACCACGATCGCGAGGACCCCGAGCAGAGCACCGATCGCGCGACGTCGCCGGGATGCCGCGGCACGGCCGACCGTCCTGGCCGGCTCCGCTGGGCTGGACGAGATCGCCGGGTTCGCCATACCTGCCGGGCGCACGGAACAGGGCCGGCTCGTCGGCTCGTTCTCGTCCGTCGGATCGTTCTCGTCCGCCCGACCGTTCTCGTCCGCCCGACCGTTCTCGTCCGTCGGATCGCTCGGGCCCATCGGATCCCTCGGCTCTGTCTGCATGGCTACATGGTCGGCGGCGGACACCCCGCCGTCCATGGGGAGTTCGCCCCATGATGCGCGGAGGGCCCTCCCGTGATCCGACCCCGGCCAGCACGGCCCTGCCCCGACCCGCCCGGCCGTGTCAGCCAGGCCAGGCCACGACAGGCCGGGTCACGCGGAGGCACCCTCGGCGAAGCTCGCGTCGACCACGGTGGTCACGTCGATCGGCTCGGTGTAGGTGATCTGTTCAGCGTCGATCCACACGGTCTGCATGGCCTCGAGCTGGTCGGGCTGCGGGGCGAGGTCGGGCAGGTAGGTGTACATCGGCGCGGACTTCAGCACCTCGATCTCCTGGCCGAGGGTGTCGGCGAGGATCTGGTAGACCTCGCCGGTCTGCGCGCCGTCGGCCGAGAGCTCCTGGGATCCCTTGGCCAGAGCCGAGAAGAAGTCCTGGGCGAGATCCGCACCGACGAACGTCTCGGAGTAGAGGACCCCGGTGCCGGTGGTGCCCTTCTTCGGCACGGCGAGCGGTGAGGCCACGCCGGCGTCCTCCATGGCGGTCGAGAACGGGGCCGACGGGGTCGCCGCGTCCACGGAGCCGTTGGTCAGCGCGGGCTCCTGGTCGGGTGTGGAGAGGTTGGAGACCTCGACGTCGTTGAGCGTCAGGCCCTCCTCCTCGAGCATCGCGGCGAGCAGGTAGCCGCCGGTGGCGCCGGGGCCGCCCGCGACGCCGATCTTGCGACCCTTGAGATCGGCGACCGAGGTGACGGAGCCGTCGTCAAGGAGCTTCTGGCTGACCTCGAGCGCTGTCGGGGAGTTCTCGGGGTCCCCCGGGGAGATGCCCATGGAGCCCACGATCTTGAAGGCCAGGCCCTGGTCCAGGGCGTTGAACATGCCGGCGCTGAAGCCGGCGATCATCACGTCGAGCTGGTCGTTGGCGAGCATCGGGATGCCGTCCTGGCCGGACTTCAGCGGGGTCAGCTCGAGGGTGATGCCGGCGTCCTCGAAGTAGCCCATCGAGTCCGCGATGTAGAGCGGGGCGAAGAGGGAGGAGGGCACGTGGCCCACGCGCACGGTGCCCGAGGAGGAACCGCCGCCGGAGCCGGAGTCCTTCCCGGTGACAGCGGGGCCGCAGGCGGCGAGCGCTCCGCCGAGGGCGCCGACGGAGGCGAGGGAGAGCAGGGTGCGACGACGCATGGTGTGTCCTTAGGGGTGGTGGAGGGTGGTGAGGGTCAGCCGCGTCGCCAGGGCAGAAGCAGCTTCTCCGATCGGCTGAGCAGCGTGGTCAGGACAGCACCGATGATGCCGATCACCAGCAGTCCCACGTACAGCTTCTCCGGGATGAACAGCTGCCAGGAGTTCCAGATCAGATAGCCGAGCCCCGTGGTGGAGGCGCCGGTGAACTCGACGGCGGTGACGACCACGACAGCGGTGCCGGTGGCGGTCTTCAGCCCGGAGAACACGAAAGGCATCGCCCCGGGCAGGACCACGAAGCGGAAGCGGGCGAAGCCGGTCGCGCCATAGGCGGTGCCGGCCTCGAGCAGCTTGCGATCGATCGCCCACACGCCGGAGACCGTCGCGATCTGCATGACGAAGAAGGTCGTGATGAACACGGCGATGATCTTGGGCAGCTCGGTGGGCCCGAAGATCATCAGCAGGATCGGGAAGATCGCGATCTTCGGCAGCGGGTAGAGCGCGCTGAACAGGGGACCGAACGCGGCGTTCAGGGCTCGCGAGGAGCCCATCAGCAGCCCCACCACGATGCCGGCCGCGGCGCCGAGGCCGCCGCCGACGAGGAGTCGCAGCAGGGTGGGCCCGGCGTGCTCCCACAGCTCGCCGGTGCGCAGCATCTCGCCCAGCGCGCCGAGGATCGTGGTGGGCGCCGGGAAGAAGCGCGGGTCGATGATCAGCAGACGGGCGCACACCTCCCACAGCACCAGCAGCACGATCGGCGCGGCGATCGAGAGCACGAGGTCGCGGGTGCGCAGCCGACGGTCGCGGGAGCGCTGCTCGCGGGCCGCCACCAGGGTGCGCTGCTCCCGGTCCACGCGGGTGCTCTCCGCGCCGGGGCTCTCCGTGCCGAGGCTCTCCGTGCTCGGACGTTCGGTGAAGCTCATGCCGTCTCCTCCGCGCTGCGCACGTCGTCGCGCAGCAGGTTCCAGATGCGGGAGCGCAGCTCGCCGAACTCGGGGCTGCGCTCGATGTCGAAGGAGCGGGGCCGCTCGAAGGGGACGGCGATGTCCTCGCGCACCGTGCCGGGGCGGCCGGACATGACGATCACGCGGTCGCTGAGGATGATCGCCTCGTCGATGTCGTGCGTGACCATGAGGACCGTCTTGCGCTCCTGCTCCCACAGGGCGATGAGCTCCTCCTGCATGAGCATGCGGGTCTGCGCGTCCAAGGCGCCGAGCGGCTCGTCCATGAGCAGCAGCGGGGAACCGGTGGCGAAGGCGCGGGCGATCGCGACGCGCTGACGCATGCCGCCGGAGAGCTGATGGGGGAAGGACGACGCGAAGGATTCCAGGCGCACCCGACGCAGCCAGTCCATCGCGATCCCGTGGCGCTCACGGGCGCCCGTGCCGGTCATGCGCAGGCCGAAGGCGACGTTGTCCAGCACCGTCATCCAGGGGAAGACGCCGTGCTCCTGGAACACGAACGCCGCGGGCACGGGGTGGTCGGCGCCGCTCATCGTCACCTCGCCGACCGTGCGCTCCTCGAGCCCACCGAGGATCCGCAGGAAGGTGGACTTGCCGCAGCCGGAGGGGCCGACGATGCAGGTGAAGGATCCCGGCTCGATCGTCAGCGAGAAGTCCTCGAGTGCCCACACCGGTTCCTGTCCGGAGAAGAAGACCTTCGAGACGCCTTCAGCGACCACGGCCGACGACGGCACGCGTGCATTCATGATTGCTCCTCGACCAGCTCGATGTCTGCGCCAGTGTAGTGCTGGTGTTCGAATGGCGAGATTCGAAGCCCACTGGTCGGACAGATCGGCTCAACCGCTCACCAGAGACGCTCGACCCCCGGCAATCCATCGAAGACCTTGTCCGCGCTGACCAGGGAAAGTCCTCGCCGAATCGCTTGAGCGGCGATCATCCGATCAAACGGATCCCGATGCTCCCAGGCGATCGGCAGTGCTCATGGCGTCATGAGTACGCCGCACCTGACCAACTCGGAAGCGACCTGGTCGACCAGATCGAGCATTCTGGTCAGTTCACTCTCGAGGCGCCCGCTTGCGACGGGCGCGGAAGAACTCCCGCAGCAGGTCCCCGCACTCCTGCTCTCGCACCCCCGTGGTGAGCTCGACGCGATGGTTCAGGCGCGGCTCGCGCACCAGGTCGTAGAGGGACCCGGCGGCGCCCGCCTTGGGGTCCATCGCACCGACGACGACGCGCTGCGTGCGGGCCAGGACGATCGCGCCCGCGCACATCGTGCACGGTTCGAGGGTCACGACGAGGGTGCAGCCGGTGAGGTTCCAGCGTCCGGTGGCCGCGGCGGCACGGCGCAGGGCGAGGAGCTCCGCATGGGCGGTGGGGTCCTCGTCGGCCTCGCGACGGTTCCCGGCGGTGGCCAGCACCTGCCCGTCGGGGCCGACGACGACCGCACCGATCGGCACGTCCGACGGCTCGCGGTCCGCCGCTGCCCGCGCCTCGTCGATCGCCAGGCCCATCAGCTCGTCATCGGTCATGGAGCCATTGTCCCGTGCGCCGGGCCGGGCCGCGCCAGAGCCATGTCAGGGCCGCTCCCCCACCACCGTGTAGCGCGCCTCGAGGAATGCCTCGTTGCGGCCGAAGTCCTGCAGCTGCAGGTCGAACCGGCCTCCGAGCAGGGGCCTGCCGGCGCCGAGCGTGACCGGGGCGATCGAGACCATGACCTCGTCGAGCATGCCGTCGCGCGCGAACTGGGCGGCGAGGTCCCCGCCGCCCATGACCCAGACGGCACCGTCGCCCGCGGCGGCCTCGATCTGCTCCCTGTGCTCGGCCGGAGCGCCGGCCAGGATCGTGACGGTCTCCGCCGCGGGCGCCAGGTCGCGATGCGTGAAGACGAAGGCGGGCTTGTCGTACGGCCAGGCGTCGGCATCGCCGAACTGCTCCTGGGGGTGGTCGAGGATCCACTGGTAGGTGGTGCTTCCCATGACCAGGGCGCCGACACCCGCGGAGAAGGAGTCGTAGTCCAGCAGGCTCCCTGATCCCAGCGGCTGGGCCAGCAGCCAGTCGAGGCTGTCGTGCTCGTCGGCGAGAAAACCGTCGAGCGTGGTCGCCGTGTAGTAGAGGTACGAGGGTCGCTGTGTCATGAGCTCTCCGAGCGTCGGGCGTCGTCCGGTCATCGCGGGCGAGGATCACCTCCGGCCCAGGTACCGGCAGGCGCAGATACGTGCAGGCTCCGATCCTCGCAGGCTCAGGCACCGAAGCCCGCGCTCACCCGGCTCACCGGGCTCACCGGGGCCACCGGGGTCACCGGGGTCACCGCCCGACCCTGCGTGAGAACAGCCTCGGTCGGGCCCATCCGCCGCGATCTGTGCCGATCGTGGCACGCCCTCCGGTAGATTCACCCCTATGCGCGTCCTGGAGATAGACCACCCCCTCGTTGCCCACAAGCTGTCCGTGCTGCGCGATCGCGCCACCCATTCCTCCGTGTTCCGTCAGCTCGCCGATGAGCTGGTGACCCTGCTGGCCTATGAGGCGACCCGCAACGTCTCGGTCTCGCCGGTCCAGATCGAGACCCCGGTGACCACGATGACCGGCACCAAGCTCTCGAACCCCAAGCCGATGGTGGTGCCCATCCTGCGCGCCGGCCTCGGCATGCTCGACGGCCTCACCCGCCTGCTGCCCACCGCCGAGGTGGGCTTCCTGGGCATGGTCCGCAACGACGAGACCCTCGAGGTCACGACCTACGCGAACCGGCTCCCCGACGACCTCTCGGGCCGCCAGTGCTTCCTGCTGGACCCGATGCTCGCCACCGGGCACACCCTCATCGCGGCCACCGAGTACATGCACGAGCGCGGCGCCCGTGACATCACCTGCGTGACCCTGCTCTGCGCCCCCGAGGGCCTCAAGGCGATGGAGGAGAACATCGATCCTTCGATCGACCTCACCATCGTCACCGCCGCGATCGACGAGAAGCTCGACGAGAAGGGCTACATCGTGCCCGGCCTCGGCGATGCGGGCGACCGTCTCTTCGGCGTCGTCGACTGATCTCGTCGACTGATCTCGTCGGCTGATCTCGTCGACCGACCTCGTCGGCTGACCTCGTCGACTGGCCTCGTCGCCCCCGCGATGCCACGCACGACCCTGCACGCTCAGCGCGCCCCCGCCTCCCGGTGGGGGCGCGCTGTGCATCCGGGACCCGCCGCGCCATCCAGACAACCCAGACATTCTCCGAACCCGCCGGTCAGAGCAATTGACCCCCTCCCCGGAGCGGGCCATGATGGGCATCCTGGTGTCGCCGAGCAGCTGGAGGTCCGATGTTCCTGAGTGTCCACGAGCAGGAGCGGCTCATGGTCCATGTGGCCGGGAAGCTCGCCCTCGAGCGCAAGGAGCGCGGGCTCAAGCTGAACCTCCCCGAGGCGACCGCACTGCTGACCTCGTACCTCCTCGAAGGAGCGCGGGACGGGCAGTCCGTCGCCGATCTCATGGAGGGCGGACGCTATGTGCTGGGCCGTGACGATGTGATGGAGGGCGTGCCCGAGATGCTGGCCCAGGTCCAGGTCGAGGCCACTTTCCCGGACGGGACCAAGCTCGTCACCGTCACCGACCCGCTGCAGTGAAGGAGGCGAGATGAGCAACGAGCGACCTCCCCAGGATCCGGCCGACGCGCCGACGATGGAGGAGAACCCCTTCGACAATCCGGAGCTGACGCCGGACGCGACGGCCGAGCCCGCCGAGCACTCCACCGACCACCCCGGCCGCGAGTACGAGGACGACGACGCCCGGGGGCATTCCGGCGTCGGCGCCCCGAGCGAGCCGCGCCGAATCGGCACCAGCAGCCGACAGGCGCCCCGCCGCGCCAGCATGGACGTGGTGGACCACCGGGTCCCCGTCGTCCCCGGGGAGATCCTCCTGGCCGACGGCCCCGTGATCATCAACGAGGGCGCCACCCCGATCACCCTGCGCGTCGTGAACACCGCCGACCGCCCGATCCAGGTCGGTTCGCACTACCACTTCGCCGAGACGAACCCCGCCCTCGACTTCGACCGCAAGGCCGCCTGGGGCAAGCGGCTGAACATCGTCTCCGGAGGTTCCGTGCGCTTCGAGCCCGGGGCCGACGAGGACGTCCAACTGATCGACATCCGCGGCCTGCGCATCGCGCGCGGCTTCCGCGGGGAAAGCGGAGGACCACTCGATGACTGAGGTCAGCCGTTCCGAGTACGTCGCCAGCTACGGCCCCACCGTCGGGGACCGCATCCGCCTGGCCGACACCGACCTGGTGATCGAGGTCGAGAAGGACTACTACGCCGGCGGGGACGAGGCCGTCTTCGGCGGCGGCAAATCCATCCGCGAGTCGATGCTGCAGTCGGCGCGCACGCGCGCCGAGGGCACCCCCGACCTGGTCATCACCGGGGTCGTGATCCTCGACCACTGGGGCATCGTCAAGGCCGACGTCGGGATCCGCGACGGCCGCTTCTGCGGGATCGGAAAGGCCGGCAATCCCGACGTCATGGACGGCGTCGACGAGAGCCTCGTGATCGGCCCGTCCACCGAGGTCATGGCCGGCAACGGCATGATCATGACGGCGGGCGCGATCGACACCCACGTCCACTTCGTCACCCCGGATCAGCTCAAGGTGGGCCTGAACGCCGGCGTCACCACGGTGATCGGCGGCGGCACCGGCCCCGCCGAGGGCTCCAAGGCCGCGCTGGCCACCCCCGGCGCCTGGTGGCTGGAGAAGATGTTCCAGGGCCTGGACCCGTGGCCGGTGAACTTCATGTTCCTGGGCCGCGGCAATGCCATGAACGACGAGGCCCTCCTCGAGCAGGTGCGCGCCGGTATGGGCGGCTTCAAGATCCACGAGGACTGGGGCGCGACCCCGGCCGTGATCGACCGGACCCTGTCGATCGCCGACGCCACCGGCGTGCAGGTCGCGATCCACTCCGACACCCTCAACGAGGCCGGCTTCGTCGAGGACATGCTCGCCGCGGTCAAGGGGCGCACCTTCCACGCCTTCCACACCGAGGGCGCCGGCGGCGGCCATGCCCCGGACATCATCAAGGTCGCCAGCGAGCTCAACGTGCTCCCGGCCTCGACGAACCCCACCCGCCCGTACACCGTGAACACGGTGGACGAGCACCTGGACATGGTGATGGTCGCCCACCACCTGAACCCGCAGATCCCCAACGACCTCGCCTTCGCGCAGTCCCGCGTGCGGGCCGGCACCATCGCCGCGGAGGACGTGCTGCAGGACATGGGCGCGCTGTCGATCATGAGCTCGGACTCGCTCGCGATGGGCCGCATCGGCGAGACGATCATGCGCACCTGGCAGACGGCGCACCAGATGAAGAAGGTGCGCGGTGCGCTCGAGGGCGACGGCGCGGCCGACAACAACCGGGCTCGTCGCTACATCGCCAAGTACACGATCGCCCCGGCCGTCGCCCATGGCATCGACCAGCACGTCGGCTCGATCGAGGTGGGCAAGCTCGCCGACTTCGTCCTGTGGCAGCCCTCGCTGTTCGGCGTGCGCACCTCGGCCGTGTTCAAGGGCGGGATGGCCGCGGTGGCCGCGATCGGCGACCCCAATGCCTCCATCCCGACCCCGCAGCCCGTCTCCGGGCGGCTCGGCTTCAACGCCCATACCAAGGCGGCCGGCGCCACGAGCCTCGCCTTCGTCTCCGAGCTGGCGATGGAGAACGACGTCGTCGAACGGATGGGCGTGGAGCACCAGATCGTCCCGATCACGTCGACCCGCAAGGTCACCAAGGACGATCTGCCGCTGAACACGGCACGTCCCCGGATCGACGTCGACCCCGACACCTATGCGGTGCGGATCGACGGCGAGCTGATCGAGCACGAACCCGCCGAGTTCGTGCCGATGGCACAGCGGTACTTCCTGTTCTGACGATGCCCGCTCCCTCCACTGCCGGCACGGCGACGTCGTCGGCAGGTGCCGCGCGGTCCGCGGCCCTGCTGCTCCTGGGTGACGGCCGCCTCCCGGCCGGCGGGTACGCGCATTCGGCCGGTCTCGAGCAGGCCATCGCCCGCGGCTGGGTGCGCGACGCGGAGAGCCTGGCCTCGTTCCTGCGCGGCCGCGTCCACACCACCGGTCTGGTGAGCGCCTCCTTCGCGGCCGCCGCGCAGCATCGCACCGCGCAGGCGATGGCGAGCGGGGACCTCGGTTCGCTGGGGCCCGCGCTCGCCGCGCTGGATCGCGAGCTCGTGGCCCGCACGCCCTCGCCCTCGCTGCGACGGATCGCTCGGGACCTCGGGCGGATGCTGCTGCGGGCGATGCGCTCCATCGCCCCGTCCCAGCAGCCCGTGCTCGACGCCGCCGGGCCCGTGCTGCAGCAGCCCATCGCCTACGGCACCGTGGCGGCCGCCCTCGGGCTCGATGCCCGCGACGCCGCCGGGCTCGTGCTCTACGAGGCCGCGGCCACCCCCGCGGTCGCCGCGGTCAAGCTGCTGAGCATCGACCCCTTCGCCACCCACCGCTGCCTCGCCGAGCTCGCCCCGGAGCTCGATGAGCTGGCCGAGCGGGCCACTGACTTCGCCGCCTCCGACGCCCGGGACCTCCCGGCCCTCGCCGCTCCCCTCTCCGACATCGCCGCAGAACTGCATACGAACCATGACCAGCGTCTCTTCGCCTCCTGAGGTGCGCTCGGGCCTTCCCGAGTTCGCCCGCCCGGACCTCTCCGGGACTCGCCGCCGCACCCACCGCGGCTCCTTCCTGTGCCATGCCGTGATCGCCACAGAGCTCACGGACGGCCGCACCAGGATCTCCCGGCTGCGGGCGGACACCCCCCTGTCCCCTCGCCCCACGATCGCCAGCGGCGAGGAGCCGTTCGTGCGCGGGGGCGACGCCGCCCGCATCCGGATGTCGGCGAGCGCCGCCGGCCCCGTCGGCGGCGACACCTATGTGCTGGACATCCACGTCGGGGCAGGGTCCACGCTCGTGATCCGCGATGTCGGCGCCACCCTCGTGCTGCCCGGGCCGCACGGCGAGGCCTCCCGGTGGATCACCCGGCTGCGCGTCGACGAGGGCGGCACCTGCGTCTGGGTGCCCGAGCCGGTGATCGCCGCCGCAGGCTGCCGCCACCACCACGTGATCGAGGCCGAGCTGGCCGCGGATGCGCGTCTGCTCTACCGCGAGGAGATCGTGCTGGGCCGCCATCGCGAGGAGCCGGGCTCGCTGTCCGCGCGGCTATCGGTGCGCCGCAGCGGGGATCCGACCGTCGTGCAGCAGCTCGACCTCGGCCCCGCGGCGATCGGGTCGAGCGCCACCAGCGTGTTCGGTGCGCACCGGGCGCTCGGGAACGTGATCGTGGTCGATCCCGACGGAGCCCCCGGGCCCGCCGCCGCGGCCCCGGACGCCGGGAGCGCCGTGATGCGCCAGGACCCGGCCTGCGTGCAGGTCACCGCCGTCGGGCAGGACCTGCCCGAGCTGCGCGCACGCCTCGACTCCGCGATGGGCCTGCTCGGCGAACCCTGGGCCTCGCCGGGGCCCCGCCCCTGGTCCGCGGTCCCCCGCTGACCGCGCCCCCAGACCATTCGGACCACACAGACCACTCAGACCTTCCGGACCTGCCAGACGACCCGGACCAGCCAGACCACCCGCCACAGATCGACCCTCCAGGAGGACGCATGACCACCACCGACACCACCACCGGCACCACTGCCTCGACCCACCCCCGCCGCGCGCTGCGGCTGGGTGTCGCCGGGCCCGTCGGCACCGGCAAGAGCTCGACCATCGCGAGCCTGTGCCGCGCCCTGGCCGAGGAGTTCCGCATCGGCGTGATCACCAACGACATCTACACCGACGAGGACGCCCGCTTCCTGCGCGCCGAGGGCGTGCTGCCCGGTGAGCGGATCCGCGCGGTGGAGACCGGCGCCTGCCCCCACACCGCGATCCGTGACGACGTCACGATGAATCTGCTCGCGGTCGAGGATCTCGAGCAGGACTTCGACCCCCTGGACATCGTGCTGGTCGAGTCCGGCGGCGACAACCTCACCGCGACCTTCTCCCCCTCCCTCGTCGACGCCCAGCTGTTCGTCCTGGACGTCGCGGGCGGCGGCGACGTGGCCCGCAAGGGCGGCCCCGGCATCGGCCGCGCCGATCTGCTGGTCATCAACAAGATCGACCTGGCTCCCTACGTCGACGTGGACGTCGACCAGATGCTCGCCGACGCCTCCGCCGCCCGCGAGGGTCGCGCGGTGCTCGGCGTCTCGCGCAAGCAGCCGGAGACCGTGGAGGTCCTCGCCCAGTGGGTGCGGGAGATGCACACCACCTTCCGCGACGGCGGGCACACGCCCCAGGATCCCGGCCCGATGGCACCGCACTTCCACGCCGACGAGAGCGAAGAGGGCGGGTACGTGCACAGCCACGACGAGGCCTCCGCACCGCACGAGCATTGAGCGGGAGATCCAGGAGCCACCCTCACCGAGGTGGCCGGCACGGGGCAGGTTCGGCGACGTCATCCGTCGCGGGACCTGCCCCGTCGCGTCTGCTGATGCCCTCGCGCCGCCTGCCCTGGACCGCCTGCCCTGGGCCGCCTGCCGCGTATCTTGCGCCGCCCGCCGCGTATCGACATGTGAACACCCTCTTGCCCGATCCGCTCCGAGCGGGCATTGTCTGGGGCATGACGTCGATCGCTGCGCGCTACGAGGCCACCCACCGGGTGGTCCGTTCCGCGATGTGCCGAATGATGTTCATGATGATGATGCCGATGATGCATCGTCAGCCGAGCCTCTGAGCGCTCAAGACACCTCCGGGGTCGGCTGACAGGAGCCGGCCGGAAGGCGCGGGCCCCAGGTGCTACCGGGAGCACACCCCTGAAAGATCCGCCGACAGGCGTCGATCCCAGGGATCCCGGGTCCACCAGCCGCCGCGCTCGCTGCGCCGCACCTCGGAGAACGCTCATCATGACCATCGCCCTGGAACGTCCCACCATCCCGTCCCGCTACGCCACCTCGACCCGCGCACTGCACCGCGCCGGCACCGGAGCCCTGCCCTCGCAGGCGTCGGAGGAAGGGGTCACGGTCACCCTGTCCGTCACCCTCCCCGCCGGCACCGGTGACGTCGAAGCAGCCCTCATCGCCGATGACCTGCGCACCCACGCCCAGCGCCTCACGGCGACCCGTCAGGGTCGCACCACCGTCGCGGTCAACAGCCCGCACTCCTTCGCGGCGACCGGCACCGGCACCCGCTCCGCCGTCCGGGCCCTGCCGCCGCGCAGCCAGTCCCCGGCCGCGGTGAGCCCGCTGCGACCGCGCCGGGCCGGCGTCGTCTCGCCGAACTCCCCTGCCCGCAAGGATGCCGAGAATGCTCGCCGCCGCGCGCTGCAGGCCACGGCCGTGAGCCCGTCGAGCCCGTCGGTCGCCGTCGGCGAGGACAGCCTCATCATCGACCTGTTCGGCCGCCGAGTGCGGATCGACGGCCAGGACGTCGACCTGACCTACAAGGAGTTCGAGCTGCTCGGGCAGCTGGCCCAGAACTCGCGCCGCACGATCTCGCGCGAGGAGCTCATGGAGACGGTGTGGGCCGAGTCCCCGGCAGAGACCGGCGAGCGCACGGTCGACGTCCATGTGCGGCGTCTTCGCACCAAGCTGGGTCGCTACCGCCGTCTGATCTCGACCGTGCGCGGCGCCGGCTACCGCCTCGACCCGGGCAGCGACGTCGCCATCCTCGGCTGATCCACGAGCACGCAGGCCTGACGACCGGGCGCGGCGAGGAGCCGAAGGGGCGAGGGGCCGGAATGGCGAGGAGCCGGAGCGGCGAGAAGTTGCCCGGCGACCGGTCGACGGGCCGCCGCGAGGCGGCCCGCCGGTCCCGGAATGCGACGAGCGGCCCGGAGCACTCAACCGACAATGTCGGGGGCTCACGGACCGCTCGTCATGCCTGTCGTCCGTCAGGGGTGGGTGCGGGCGATCAGGCTGGACGGGCTGCCAAAGTGGGGGAACCTGGCGTGGTGCCCGTCCGGCCGCTCCCCGTGAGGGGGGTCTCGAGAAGCGGCACATCTGTTAAGTTTTCAACGTATTCGTCCAGCGGGAACACTACCAGCTCATACGGGGGATCGCGTCACCCGATCGCTGATCGCCTCCATCGACGCGTTCTCTTGGAGTCTAGGCCTTCTCCGGCGTCGTGTAAACGCGCCACGTGCCCCTGTTTTCGCAGGTGGCATGCAGGTTCAGCGATCTCCTCACGTGCCGCTCAGACCAAGATTCCGTCATGGGATGACAAAAGACGAAGGCGAGGCCCCGGTTCGGCCCGGCGACCCCGCCCCCGCCGTGTCGACGCCGCTCTCCGGCAGCGATCAGCGAAGGTCCAGGATCCGGCCCGTCGGCCGCCCTCGTCACGGACGAAGTGTGAGGACCGTCGCATCGTCATGGAGCTTGCGGGGTCGGCGGGACGCCTCGAGCGACCGCTCCCCCGCCCTGATCCCGTCGATCACCTCACGAGGGTCGACCTCCAGGGCGAGCGTCAGCGAGGTGTCCCCTTCCTGGTCGAGCAGGTCCACGGCCCGGGTGATGCCGTCGGAGACGAGATGCACCGATCTCAGCGTCGCCCAGGGTGTGCGTCCGACCAGCGCCTGCTGCGCCGCCTCCGCCTCGTGCCGCACCACCCAGAACCCGCCCGGAGCATTGCGCCGCGCCTCGACGGCCGTGGCCTCCCGCTCCTGGGCGACCATCTCGTCGACCCGCTGATCGGTGATCCGCGTGACCTGACCATCCGTGCCGTGCAGCAGCAGCGAGGAGTCGGACAGCACGAGGTGCTCGAGGTGCTCGCCGACCCGTCGTACGAGGACCACGGTGGCCGACGGCCCGCCCGCGTCGAGATCGCACTCGTGCTCGTGCAGCCCGCGCACATCGGCGATGGCCCCCGCCAGCGCACTGCGCAGGTCGAGGAACGGATCCTGGGCACGGGTCAGCAGGTGTCCGGCGACGGCATGGGAGAACCAGGCGACGCTGTGGTGGCAGCCGGCACGGAAGCGCTGGGGGATCCCGGCCCCGTCCAGCAGCACGGCCACCTCGCCCAGCGCACCGGCCGCATCCTCGTTCTCGCCGGAGCCAGCCGGCTCGGACAGCAGAAAGGTGTGCACGTCGCCACTGTAGGCAGGGCCCGGGGTGGTCGTCGAGGGGCATCCGGGGGTCCCGCGCCCGTAGAGTAGGGCCGACCCCTGCCACCCGGCCGCATCCGGCCGGACGGGCATTCAGGATCCGGAAGGAACTCATCGATGATCGCGCAGGCGCGGATCACCTCCGACACCACCGCCACCGTGCACCTCGCCGACGAGACCGTCGAGGTCACCGGGGCGGATCTGCCGGAGATCCGCAATCGGGTGAAGCAGGTCTTCATCACCACGGCACGCACCGGGGAGAAGGCCGTGGACGTGGTGATCGTCGAGCCCGACGTCCGTCACCACCTGCGGGTCGAGCCCACCGGACGCATCGCCGGACGCGCGGCGGACGACCAGCCGCTGTACGGCCCCCCGATCGATTCCCCGCTGATCGCTCCGCCGGTCGTCGAGGAGGAGCTGCCCACCGACGACACTGTGGACCTCAGCTCGATCGATCCGGCGCTGCTGTCGGCCGGCGGTTCGATCCCGGCCTCCGCAGCGACCGCATCGAGCCCGGTCACGGGCGAGCATGCCGCCATCGGCGCCGACGAGACCGGGGAGCTCCCGGCCGTGCGCTCCCGCGCCCGCCGCCGTCGCGCCGCGGCGATGTCTCCGGCCGATGTTCAGAACACCGCGTCCTCCAGCTCCGCGTCGCCCGCTCCGTCGGTCGCCTCGGCAGAATCCGCGCTCTCCGCACCGTCGGCCTCCTCTGCGCCGTCGGCCTCCTCTGCGCCGTCGGCCTCGTCTGCGCCGTCGGCCCCTTCCGCACCCTCCGGGCATTCGGCGCCGTCTGCTCCGTCTGCCCCGTCGGCCCCGTCGGCCCACGCGGCGGCCTCCACCCCGGCGGCCCCGGCGCCCTCTGCGCCCTCCGACCCCGTGCCCTCCCCGGCCCCGGGCGCGACCGGCCGCGCTCCGTCATCCTCGCCCTCGGCGCGGCGCCCGCTGCCGGGGCGCGCCCCCGAGGCCGGCTCCCGCCCCACCCTGCAGGATCTGCAGAGCTCGACCTCGAAGCCGGAGAAGGTCCGGGCCACCCGTGGCCTCCCGGGCTTCATCACCCGGGTCACCGGCGGCGTGATCTCCCCGCGGCCCGGCAAGGTCGAGCGCCGGGACACCGAGCGCCTGGAGCGCGTGCGTCAGCCTCTGGACGGTCCGCGCAACATCGCCGTCGTGAACCTCAAGGGCGGTGCCCACAAGACCACCGCCTCGCTGATGATCGCGGCGTCCCTCGGCGTGACCCGCGGCGGCAACGTGCTGGCCTGGGACAACAACGAGACCCGCGGCACCCTCGGCTGGCGCGGCATCCCCACCGACCATCACCGCACCGCGGTCGACCTGCTGCAGGACATCGACAAGCTGCGCTCCCCGGACGCGAGCAACGCGGACCTCGATCCCTATGTGCGCCCCCAGGGCGAGATGCGCTTCGACATCCTCGCCTCCGACGAGGACCCGGGTTCGGCCGCCTCGATCGACGGCGAGGCCTTCGCGGACCTCAACGACGCCCTCTCGCGCTTCTACCGGATCAAGGTCATCGACACCGGCAACAACGTGCGCGCCTCGAACTGGCTGGCCGCCGTGCGCAACGCCGATCAGCTCGTGATCGTCTCCACCGTGCGCGAGGACACCTTCAACGCGGCCGCCTGGATGATCGACGAGCTGCGGGCGACGGGTCTGGCCGAGCAGGTCGACCACGCGGTGACGATCCTGTCCCACTCCTCCAAGGGCAAGGTCGATCCCGTGCTGCGCGACCGCCTGCTCGCGCACTTCGGCGCCCACACCCGCGCGGTGGCCGAGGTGCCCTACGAGCAGCAGTTCGTGGACGGCTCCCACCTGGACTGGACGCGCGTCTCGGCGAAGACCAAGGAGGCCTGGCTCGACGCCACGGCGCTGATCATCGACGGGCTCTGAGCCCTCTGTCCACAACCCAGGCCCCGCCGTCCCGGATGTCGGGCGCGGGGCCTAGGCTGGGATCATGCCCACCCGCCGCCTCAGCCTCGTCGTCGACGAGGACCTGGGCCCCGCCCTGTGGGTGCGGGAGGAGACCGGTCCGGGCCGCTCGAAGGCCCTCGAGGATCTCTCCGACCTACGGCGGGAGGCCCCGGCCGCTCTCTCCGAGGCCCTCACCGCAGCACCGGACCGGCTGCGCCACCGGGTACGGATCGCGGGCCGGGCCAGTGATCGCCGGGTCCCCGCCCTGCCGCTGAGCGGCACCGCCCTGACCGCCGTCGTCGGAGCGGTCACCGAACTGCTCGAAGCACGCTTCGGCGACGCCTTCGCCGAGCAGGTCTCCGCGCTCCTCACCGACGGCGCCGCGGCCCGGCTCGGCGGTGAGCTGGTCGCGATGCCGGACCTCATCGCGGCCACCGTGCTGGATCTGCGTGCCCGGGACGTCGTGGCCGACCGCGCGATGCGGGTGCGCGCCCGCGAGCGCTTCGGCCGTCCCGTGCTCGAGTGGCGCGCCCCGGAGCGGGACGCCCCGCCGCTGCTGCACGCCCTGGTGGACGGGCACGCCCGCTCCGCCTTCGCGGAGCACCTGAGGACGGCACAGGCCCCGGAGGAGGACCGCCTCGGCGTGCTGTGGGCGCTCGCCGACGACGGGGACCTGCGCGCCGATCTGCCCGCGCAGCGCCGGATCACCGCCGCGTTCGATGCCTTCGTGGACTCCGGCCGCCCCGGCGTGCAGCTCACCTCCACCGACAGTGAGCTGGTGGTGCGCCTGTTCCAACCGCCGGTGGGCACCGCCTGGCCGCTGCAGACCTGCCTGCGGGAGCACGACGGGACCGTCCATCCCGTCGCGGATCTGCGCGCCGTCGGGGACCTCACCGCCGCCGGGGCCGCCGAGGCGTCCGCCGCGGTGATGCGCCTGGCCCCCACGGTGCGCGGCGCATCCGTCGACGAGACCGGTGTGGACTGGCTGCTGACCACCGCCGAGGCCGGGGAGTTCCTCTCCCGGGACACCCCGGCGCTCGAGGACGCCGGGGTCACGGTGCTGCTGCCGCGCGACTGGACGAAGCAGCGCACCACCCTGCGCCCGCAGGAGGCCGAGGAAGAAGGCACCCAGGAGAAGAAGTCCTCCGGCGTGGGTCTGGGGGCGATGGCCTCCTTCCGCTGGCGGGTCGCCGTGGGCGACACCGAGCTCACCGAGGAGGAGATGGAGCAGATCCGGGAGGCGCAGTCCGAGCTCGTGCAGCTGCGCGGCCAGTGGGTGCGCCTGGATGCCACCACCCTGCGCGCCGCCGAGCGGTTCCTCGATGCCTTCACCTCCCGCACCCGCGACCGTCGCCTGCGCACCGGGGACGACGGGATCGTGCAGGACGCGCCCTCCCTCGACCCATCTGCCGGCCCCGGCCCCCACCTGTCGGCCCCGTCGACCCGATCAGCCCCGTCGACCAGATCTGCCCCGTCGTCCCCGTCGGGCGCGTCGGCCCCGGCGATGCCGGATCTCCCGCCCCCGCCGGTCGAGGTCTCCGGGCAGGCGCCCTGGCTGGAGATGTTCTCGCTGATCCTCTCCCCCGACGCCGCCGACGTGGACTTCGGGATGTCCGCGCTGGTCTCCGGGGGCCGCCACGGGCTGGCCCGGCTGATGCCCGGCGCCGAGGGCGCCTTCCCCCACCCGCAGCCCCGTTCCCTGCAGGCCACCCTGCGGCCGTACCAGGTCGACGGCCTGAACTGGCTGTGGGCGCTGGACCGGATGGGGCTGGGCGGGATCCTCGCCGACGACATGGGACTCGGCAAGACGATGCAGGTCCTCGCCCTGCTGTGCCGCGAACGGGAAGGCACCGACGCCTTCGGGCACGAGCGGTACTCCATCGAGGTCCCCGACGTCGTCCCCCCGGCGACGCCCGGGAGCGTCGGCCCCACCCTGCTGGTGTGCCCGATGTCCGTGGTGGGGGCCTGGCAGCGCGAGGCCGCGACCTTCGCCCCGCACCTGGCCGTGCACGTGCACCACGGCGGCAGCCGCCTGCGGGACGAGTCCTTCGTCGCGGGCGCCAGCGATCTGGACCTCGTGATCACCACCTATTCCCTGCTCGCCCGCGATCTCCCGGTGCTCTCCGCCGTTCCCTGGCACCGCATCGTGCTCGACGAGGCGCAGCACGTGAAGACCCCGGGCACCCAGGTCACGCGCGCCGCCCGCACCCTGCACGCCCCCCATCGCCTGGCACTGACAGGCACCCCGGTGGAGAACAAGCTCGCCGATCTGCACTCCCTCATGGAGGTCGCGAACCCCGGGCTGCTGGGCAGCGCGACCAGCTTCCGGGACCGCATCGCCACCCCGATCGAGGAGGACGGGGACGGCGCGGCACTGAGCCGTCTCAAGCTCGTGACCTCCCCGTTCATCCTGCGCCGGGTGAAGACCGACCGCTCGATCATCAAGGACCTGCCGGAGAAGAACGAACTCACGAGGGTCGTGAACCTGACCCCTGAGCAGGCAGGCCTCTACCAGGCGCTGGTCGACGAGCTGATGGTGAAGATCGACGGGGCCGACGAGAAGACCCGCCGCACGCTCGTGGTCTCGACCATCACCCGGTTGAAGCAGGTGTGCAACCATCCCGCCCACTACCTGGGCGACGGCTCGTCGATCCTGCGCGAGGACCAGCACCGGTCCGGGAAGCTCGAGCTCATCGATGACGTGCTCGAGGCAGCCTTCGCCGACGGGGAGAAGGCGATCCTGTTCACCCAGTTCACGACCTTCGGGCACCTCCTGGTCCCGTACTGGGAGGAGCGCTTCGCGGAGTACGGGATCAGTGTGCCGTTCCTCCACGGAGGCGTCTCCAAGCACGACCGCGATCAGATGGTCGCCGAGTTCCAGGAGCATCGGGACCGCCCCGGGCTCATGCTGCTGAGCCTGCGCGCCGGTGGCACGGGCCTCACCCTCACCGCCGCCAACCACGTGGTGCACCTGGACCGCTGGTGGAACCCCGCGGTCGAGAACCAGGCCACCGACCGCGCCTTCCGCATCGGCCAGCGCCGCGACGTCACCGTGCACAAGCTGGTCAGCGCCGGCACCGTCGAGGAGAAGATCGACACGGTCCTCGCGGACAAGCAGTCCCTCGCCGATCTCACCATCAGCCCCGGGGAGGACTGGCTCTCCGACCTCGACGACGACCGTCTGCTGAACCTGCTGACCCTGGACGAGGACGAGACGTGAGGGACGGTCGATGAGCATCAAGCTGGTCTCGCGCCGCGGCGCGATCGGGAAGGGCTGGCACGCCGCCGCCCTGCGCGACGCCGCCGAGCGCCTCCTGGGAGTGGGCCGCTCCGGCAGCGGGAGGGCCGACGCCCGCGCGGGACGCGTGCAATGGCTCGACGTCGAGGCGGGGATCGCCCGCGGCGACGTGCTCGACGCCGACGGCGAGCTGTACCAGGCGCGCATCGACCTGCCCGTCTACTCCCCGTCGGACCGCGAGGTGTTCCTGCAGGTGGTCCGGGCCCGCCCCGAGCTGCCCGCCCGACTCGCCGCCGGCGACTACCCGCAGGAGATCGAGGGCGCGCTGGCCCCGCACGAGATCTCCCTGCTGCCGCGCGACGCCTCCGAGCTGAGCCACGACTGCTCCTGCCTGGACTGGCCGGGACCCTGCCGCCACGTCGCGGCCCTGGTGTACGTGCTGGTCGAGGCCGTCGACGAGCACCCCGTGCACCTCGTGACCCTGCGGGGCCTCACCCTCGAGGACCTGATCGCGCCCCGGGAGAGCACAGGGGCCCGCAATCTCTCCGGGCCTGCCGATGCCGCAGACGCCGACGGGACGGACGACGACGACGACGACGACGACGACGACGGATCCTCCCCCGGCCCGGCTCCGACGCCGGCTCCCTACGATCCGGCCCGCACCGACCCCTCCCTGCTGACCGCGGCGATCGGAGCGGAGCCGGCCCGAATCATCGCGGAGTTCTACGGCTCCCGCGCTCCGGTGGCACCCGAGCCGCCGGAGACTTCCGAGCCGCCGGAACCCGCGGACCTGCCCGACGATCTCGCCCGGCCCGACAATCCCACCACGCCCGACGTCCTAGAGTGAGATCCATGCCTTCCAGCTCCATCGCCCCCAGCCCCAGCACGCCCGGCACCCCCAGCGTCATCGTGCCCCCGGCCGCTCTCGCCGCGGTCTCCGCCCTGTTCGAGGAAGCCGTCGAGCAGCACAGGACCTCAGGGGTGACCTGGGCGATCGTCGGCGGGCACGACCATGGGAAGGCCGTCCTCGCGCACGGCGCCGCCGGGTCCCGCGAACTGGACAACGGGGAGCTCGCCGCGGGCTCCGCCCCCATGGACGGGGCCACGATCTCCCGCATCGCGTCGATGACGAAGTCCTTCACCGCCGCGACGATCCTCGCCCTGCGCGACGAGGGGACGCTCCGCCTGGACGATCCGGTCAGCACCTACGTGCCCGAGGCCGCCGGGGCGTTCGAGCTCGCCGCCGACGAGCCCGAGCCCACTCTGCGCCATCTGCTCACCATGGGCGGCGGCCTGGTCACCGACAACCCGTGGGGCGATCGGCAGGAGGCCATGACCCGTGAGGAGTTCGCGACCCTGCTCGCCGGCGGGCTCGGCCATGTGCACCGGCCCGACACCGGTTTCGAGTACTCCAACACCGGGTACGCGCTGCTGGGCCGCGTGATCGACGAGGTCACCGGCTCGGACTACACCGCGCAGATCCGCGAGCGCTTCCTGGAGCCGCTGGGCATGGCGGATACCGCCTTCGAAACCTCCGGCCTGGACTCCGCCCGGGTGGCCACCGGTCACCGCCTGGCCGACCGCACCGACGCCACCCGCTTCGAGCCGGTGCCGCTGGACTCCCCCGGCGTGTACGGCGCAATGGCCGGCCTGTTCTCCACGGTCGACGACGTCGCGACCTGGGTGCGGTTCCTCGCCGCCGCCGACGCTCCCGACTCCGCGGCGCGGGATCAGGCGCTCCTCACGACGGCCTCGCGCCGCGAGATGCAGCAGCTCAAGCGGCACCACCGGATGCCCGCCCTCCCTGCCGGCGAGGACGGCCGTTCGCCCGGCTTCGACCGGATCCGGGGCTACGGCTTCGGCCTGGTCATCGAGCAGTTCCCCGACCTCGGCGAGGTCATCTCCCACTCCGGCGGATACCCCGGGTACGGCTCGTTCATGGTGTGGCACCGCGCCACCGGCGTGGGCGTCGTGGCACTCGCCAACTCCAAGTACGCCCCCGCGGTCCCCCTCTCGATGCAGGCCCTGCGGATCCTGCAGCGCGAGGCACCGGCCCTGCTCGCCCCCGCCGCGGTGCAGGCCGCACCCCGCACCCTCGAGGCGGCCGCGGCTGCCCTGGACTGGCTGCGCACCGGTGAGGACTCCGTGGCCGACGCCTGGTTCGCGGACAACATGGACCTCGACACCTCCCGCGCCGAGCGTCGCCGGCGCCTGGACGCCGCCCTCGCCGCGACCGGTCTCGCCGCGACGGGTTCGGACACGACGGGCTCGGGCACGACGGGTTCAGGCACGACGGGTTCAGGCACGACGGGTTCAGGCACGACGGCACCGAGCTCGGACGCCCTGGCGTCCCTGCGGGTGGAGGATGCGACGGCGATCAGCCGTGCGCAGCTGCGCTGGGTGCTGCCCGGCGTCGGGGACGGCGCCCCCTCCCTGCGCATCGACCTGCTCATGGACCCCCGGCGCGAAGCGCTCGTGCAATCCCTGGACATCACGGCGGTCGCACCGCGCTGAGCGCGCGGCGCACCTGTCGGCATGCGGTCTGACGTGTCGGAATGCCTGTGCCTATCCGACGCGTCGGACCATGTGCTCAGGGAGATCCACGCGCTGACACGGGGCGGCCGGTCACGCGGCCGGTCACGCGGCCGGTCACGCGGCCGCTCACGCGACTGGTCACGTGGCTGCTCAGGCGAAGGCGTACCCGTCGCCGTCGCCGTCGTCGGTGAGGGTGCAGGAGAGGTAGTCACCCTCGGGCGTGAGGGCGATGACCCCTTGGTCCTGCTCAGCGCATTCCTGGCCGGGGTCGACCTCGGCGAAGGCCGCGTCGATGCTGCTGGTGCCGACACCAGCGGCACTACCAGCCCCGGCGCCGTCGGCACTGCCGGCGCCGAGCGCGGACTGCTCGGGGAAGATGATCAGCAAGGTGATGGCCACGATCACGCCGAGGACGATCGCCGCGGCGATCCCGAGGCCCACGGCGATCAGGGTGCTGCGGTCCTTGCCCCCGCCCTGGGCGGCGGTAGCGCCTGTCGGGGACTGGGTGCCCGACCGGGCACCGGAGTGCGTGGCGTACTGCTGCGGCGTGTACTGCTGCTGCATCCGACCCTGCGGTCCCGGTCCGTGCTGCGGCGCCCCGTACGGGGAGGTTCCCTGCTGGGTGGACGGGTGCTGGGTGGGCGCGTTCTGGCCGGGCGCGTAGTGGCCGGGTGCGTGCTGCGTCGATGCCTGCTGCCCCGCCCACTGCGGTCCCGTCTGCGGGGACGGCGAGCCGGAGGAGAAGCCCTGCTGGACCTGGCCGGCTCGGATCGCCTCGAGCGAGGAGGGGTTGACCTGGGAAACGGGCCGCTGGGGTCGCACCGCCCCGGGAGCGTCCGCCGGCAGCGGGTCCAGGGTGTCGCGGAGGTCGAGCGGAGATCCGTCGGCGTGGGTCAGGGGGTAGCCCTGCGGCACGCGCGGCAGATCGCGGCGCACCGTGTCGGCGTCCTGGTAGCGGTCCTCGGGCTGGGCGGCGACCAGCTTGCGGATCACCGCGGACAGCTTCGGGGTCACACCGCGCAGGTGCTGGGTGAGCTCGTCGGGCCGGAACGAGCCGTCGTGGAGCTTGATCGGGCCGTTCAGGGCCACCATCGCGACCACACCCGCGGCGTAGAGGTCATGGGAGGGCACGGGCTCCGCCATCGCGAACAGCTCCGGTGCCATGTACCCGGGGGTGCCGTTGACCATGCCCACGTGCGTGAAGCGCACATCGGTCTCGTGCACGGCGATGCCGAAGTCCGCGAGCCGGGAGACGGGCACGGCGCGGCCGCGCGGCTCGAACATGATGTTCGCCGGCTTCACGTCCCGATGGATCCAGCCCTCGGCGTGGATATGGGAGAGTCCGTCGAGCAGCTGGTCCAGGAGCACGACCACGGCGGGCTCGGCGAGTTTGCCGCGCGTCTTGACCACGGATTCGAGGGTGCCGCCGGAGGCCAGCGGCATCGCGATCACCACGTGCTCGTCCTCCGCGCCCCAGCCGTAGGGGGTCAGGAGGTGGGGGTGATCGAAGCTCACGCCCTTCTCGCGCACGAAGCGCATCAGATCGGCGGAGTCGCGCTGGCGCAGCACCTTCGCCGCACACAGCTCCTCGGTCTTCGAATCCCAGGCACGCCAGACAGACCCGGAACCGCCCTTGGCGATCAGGTCGATGAGGGCGAAGCGCCCGACGATCACATCAGCCATAACTTCCCCAGCATAACCACGAAACTCCCGGCCGCTATGCTGACCTTCATCTCTGTGGGTCCAGGTCCGTTCCCGGGGCTCGCGCACCACGATCGGATGGGGGTTCTCGTGGTCCTGGCCGCACCCTTCCGGAGCGACTCGTTCTGGGATCCCGTCGCCTTCTCCTGGCCGCTGCTGGGCCTCCTCGTCGCCCTCACCGCCGTGCTCACCATCGGCTTCCTGACCTGGGCTGTGCTGCTGCCCGAGCAGCCCGAGCACGACACCCGGGAGCTGGTGGACCGGGCCGTCCGGCGCGACCGCGGGCGGGCCGACGACGTGCGCCGCGGGCTCGAGGCCGAGGCCGGGCGCGCGGACCCCTCCGCCCCCGGCCGCCGATGAGCCGCCGGCTGCCGATGGCCCCCCGATCGGCGATGACCCCGCCCCGCTCCGCGCTGCGCCGGCGTGATCTCGCCGGACTGGTCGCCGCCTCCGGAGCCGTGCTGCTCGGCGCCGGCTGCCGCCGCGATCCAGCCCTCGTGCCCACCTCGGGCGAGATCCCGCGGGACCCTCTCGCCGATCTCGACGGGGTGCGCTGGGACGGGCACACGGCCGACGAGATCCTGGCCCTGCCGGTCTCCGGTGCATCGGCCGAGCTGGAGACCTGGGGCGACATCGGGGACGACGACACCCTCCTGGATCCGGCTCGGCAGTCGCTCGTCGCCTTCCTCGAGGCGGCTTATCTCTCCCCCGGCTTGCTCCGCGGCCTCGACGACGCGGCCGCCCTCGAGCATGTCCGCTCCGCGAGCCCCGAGTACTGGCAGGAGCTCCTGCAGACCGCCTGGGACGGCGGCGAGCGCCATGTCTACTGCTTCGCCCTCGCAGACGGCTTCCGCAGCGTCGGCCGACCGGCGCTGTCCATGGACTGGTTCCGTGCTGATCAGCAGGGCGCGCCGGCGCTCCTGCTGGGCGGCACCATCGCCTGGTCGGTGCTGGACACCGCCACCCACGCCGTGGGCGTAGTCGCCTACCGGGTGGGCATCGTCGCGACCCTCCACACCGGCACCACCACAGACTCAGACGCAGACGCAGACGCAGACGCAGACACAGGCACAGGCACAGGCACAGGCACAGACGCAGCTGTCGGCTCGGTCGCCACCGCCGCTCTCCGCGCCACCATCCATGGCCTGGACGCGTGCGCCGTCGGCGACGCCGGCGGGCTGGTCGTCCCCGCACTCGCGGACACCGTGGAGCAGCGCGCCGCGCAGCGGGCCACGATGGACACCGTGATCGCCGCCCCACGGCTCCTCGAGGAGGATCTGCTGGATCCGTCCTCGGCGCCGCCGACCGGGGACGGCGCGACGAACGTGGCCTGCGCCTGAGCGACGAACGTGGCCTGCGCCTGAGCGTCGGGCCGGGGTGATCGCTCAGACGGACCGACGCAGCCAGCCGCGCACCAGGTCACGGCCCCGCCGCAGCACGCCGGGCGGAGGGCTCGCGAGCCGATCCCGCAGGTCGTCCAGGGCGGGCGATTCGTGCGTGATGTGGTGGGCTCCGTCGCGGAGCGCGGGGTGAGTGGCCACATCCTGCGGGGAGACCTCCAGCCCGCTGTCGACGTTCACCCGATGGTGCCCGTCCCCGTCGATGAGCACGACGAGGCTGTCGATCGGCCGTGCTGGATCGGCGGCGATGTCCTCGCGCAGCCGACGGATCGCCGTCTCCAGCCGGGCCGCGTCCTCGAGGTCGCCGTGCACGGAGGCCCGCAGCGAGAAGGTCACGAGGTTGCCGCCCACGTCGGTGACCGCATCGATCACCTCGTGCACCCCGACCTCGCGCCCGTCCTCGCGGAGGGTCAGCTGCTGGAGCACGATCCGCAGGGTCCCCGCAGAGGTGTGGGCGACCAGCAGGTCACGGATCTCGGGGATGGCCGGCGAGCTGCCGCCCCGGACCGCCCGGCCATCAAGGGACTGGCCATCAAGGGACTGGCCATCAAGGGGCTGGCCATCGAGGGGCTGGCCGTCGAGGGGCTGGTCGCCGCGGGTCATGGGATCAGATTAGCGGGCGTTCACGGGCTTCTTCGCCGCTGCGGTGTCCGTCCCCTCTGGATCCGTCCCGTCTGGATCCGCCCCCTCTGCTTCCGTCCCCTCTGCTTCCGTCCCGGCATCCTCTTCCTCTGCTGTCCCGGGCACAGCTGTCCTCGGCACAGCTGTCCTCGACCCTGATGTCTCCGCCCACTGCGACCAGCCGGCGTAGCTGCCCTCGAGCTCGACGATGTCGTAGCCTGCACGGCGCAGCGCGGAGGAGACCACCCCGGCACGCAGGCCGGACTGGCAGTACACGACGATCCGGCCGTCCGCGGGGAGCTCATCGAGCTTCCACAGGGCCCGGCCGCCGTGGAGCTGCTGTGAGCCGGGAACGGCCCCGCCGGCGTGCTCGTCGCGGCCGCGCACGTCGAGGAGCAGATCGTGCCGGTGACCGTCGAGGTCCGCCGGCGAGACGGTCTCGGGGACGAAGCCGGGCAGGTCGCCGAGCGCGGTGATGTACCCGTCCACGGCGTCGATCCCGACGCGCAGCAGGTTGTCGCGCAGCTCCTGCGCCTGGCCGTGGTCCCGGGCCAGCAGGATCACCGAGGTGTCCTCCCGCTCGGGGTCGAAGGTCCAGGCCGCGTAGGTGGAGCGGCTGGCCGTCGCGGGCGCCGTGAGGGCGCCGACCACGGCGCCGCTGCGGACCTCCTCGAGGCTGCGGGTGTCCAGCAGCACCGCCGTCCCGGCGGCGAGAGCGGAGGCGGCGTCGGCCGGATCGAGCTCGGCCAGCGGCTCGACGGCCCCGCGCACGGCGGGCCCGTCACGATTCTGCCGCTTCATCCGTGCGAAGTAGGCGTGCGCCTCGGGCTGGCCGTCCAGCAGCCGGCCGACGAACCCGTCCTCGTCGCCCGCCGTGACGAACGGCGCCCACCAGGCGAAGCGCTTCTCGTAGCCGACGCTCGTGGACGGCACCGCACCGAGCGACTTCCCGCAGGCGGAGCCGGCGCCGTGGCCGGGGAACACCTGGAGGTGGTCCGGCAGCGTGACGAAGCGGTCCCGCAGCGAGGCGAACATGGCCCGGGCGGAATCCTCGCGGGTGTCCTCGCCCCCGGCGACCTCGTCGAGCAGGTCGGGCCGGCCCAGGTCCCCGGCGAAGATGAAGTCGCCCGAGAGGAGATACCCGGGTTCGTCGGCGACGTTCCCGTCGGTGACCAGGAAGCTCAGGTGCTCCGGGGTGTGTCCGGGGGTGTGCAGCGCCCGCAGCCGCACCTCGCCGACGGCGATCTCGTCGCCGTCGTGGAGCAGCTGGGCGTGGTAGTCGTAGGACCAGTCCGCGCCGCCGTGCCCGGAGACATGGATCGTGGCGCCCGTGGCCGCGGCGAGCTCCCGGGTGCCCGAGAGGTAGTCCGCGTGGATGTGGGTCTCGGTGACGTCGGTGATGCTCAGACCGTGCTTGGCCGCGAGGTCCAGATATCCCTGCACGTCGCGGCGGGGGTCGACGACGATCGCGCGGCCGGCGTCGGTCGAGGCGATCAGATAGCTCGCCTGGGCGAGGTCGGTCTCGAAGAATCGTTCGAGAAGCATGATGTGCCTTCCGCTCGACGATGCCGACAGCGCGGGCCGACGGCCTTCCTCCGATTATCGTCCCAGGTGGTGATGAACGCGAGTGGTCAGGACGGCGAATGGTCAGGACGGCGAGTGGTCAGGACGCCAGGTGCTCAGGGAGGCGGGGCGACTGCGGGGCGTCCAGTCCGTCGGCGGCCGACGCATCTCCCGCCGCACGCCGGGCATCCCGTCGCACCCCCTGTCGTGCCCGTCGTCGGGCCTGCTCCGCCACGACCAGCACGATCAGCGCTCCCGCCGTCAGGGCGGCCCCGACCCACAGCGGGGAGGTGTAGCCGCCGCCGGCGGTGATCGCGAGACCGCCGAGCCAGGCGCCGAGGGCGTTGCCCACGTTGAACGCGGCGATGTTGGCACCGGAGGCCAGGGTGGGGGCCTCACCCGCGTCCCCCATGATCCGCATCTGCAGCGCCGGGACGGTGGCGAACCCGAAGGCCCCCATCGCCATCAGCAGCAGCACGGTGGCGATCTGCGAGCCCGCGAGCAGGGCGAACGCGATCATGACCACCAGCAGCGCCGACAGCACCACGACGAGGGTGCGGGGCACGGAGCGGTCCGCCGCCCGCCCGCCGAGGAGGTTGCCGGCGAACATCCCCAGCCCGAAGAGGATCAGCAGGCCCGGCACCCAGCTCGAGGCGAAGCCGGAGACCCCGGTCAGGGTGAAGGCGATGTACGTGAAGGCGCCGAACATGCCGCCGAAGCCGAGCACGGTGACGGCGAGCGAGAACCAGACCTGCCGGTTGCGGAAGGCCGTGACCTCGTGGCGGAGCCCGGGGGCGTCCTGGTCGACGGGGCGGTCCGGCAGCAGCACGAGCATGCCGATCAGCGCGAGGACACCGATCGCGGTGATGGCCCAGAAGGTGGAGCGCCAGCCGAGCTGCTGGCCGAGCAGGGTGCCCAGCGGCACGCCGAGCACGTTGGCGGTGGTGAGCCCTCCGAACATGAGGGCGATCGCCCCGGCCTGCTTGGACCTCTCGACGAGGGACGCGGCGACGACCGCCCCGATCCCGAAGAAGGCGCCGTGGGTGAGTGCGGAGAGGATCCGGCCCAGCAGGAGCAGTTCGTAGCTGGGCGCGAGGGCGGAGACCAGGTTGCCGGCGATGAACAGGATCATGAGACCGGACAGGACGTGCTTGCGGTTCAGGCGGTTCACGAGTGCCGTGAGGCCCAGCGCGCCGACCGCCACGGAGAGCGCGTAGCCGGAGATGAGCATGCCGGCGGCGGCTTCGCTGACCTGGAGGTCCTGGGCGACCTCGGGCAGCAGGCCGGCGATGACGAATTCGGTGAGGCCGATCCCGAAGCCTCCGAGGGCGAGGGCGAGCAGTGCGAGGGGCATCGCGTTCCTTTCGTGGCGGTCGGACGGCAGGGTCGCGGGGCGCCGAACATCCGGAGGAGAAGTGGGGGGACGTGAGAGGACATGTCGTCGCGCACGCCGTCATGCCGCGTGTGCAACTATGTGGTGACGAGAGGACAGTAGTTGCATGCGCGGGCTATTGCAAGAGCGTCTATCCTGAGGAGGTCGTTCCATCGCTCACGCGCCGCAGAACTCACCCACCAGGAGGCCCCATGGGCATCGCCGATGACTCCCTCGAGATCCGCGCCCGGGGCTGGCGCACGCTCGCCTCGCTGCACGGCCTGATCGAGACCCGCCTGGAGAAGGCGCTCGGCGAGGGGCACACCCTGTCGGTCGTCGAGTTCACCGTGCTGGATGCCCTCAGCCGCCAGCACGGCTGGCACATGCGGATGAGCCAGCTCGCGAGGGCCGCCGCGCTCTCGGCCAGTGCGGCGACGCGCCTGGTCAACCGCCTGGAGGAGCGCGGCCTGCTCACCCGGGTGCTGTGCGCGGACGACCGCCGTGGCATCTACACCGAGCTCACTCCCGCAGGCGTCGAGCTGCTCGAGCAGGCGCGCCCCACCTACGACCGCATCCTCGAGGAGACGCTCCAGGAGGCTCGCGGGATCCCGGAGCTCTCACCCCTGGTCGAGGCGCTCGATCGGCTGCCGATGGGCGTGACCGCCGACGCGTGACCGCGAGCGGGATCCGCCGCGTTGCTCAGACGCTCGCGCGCAGACCCAGACCGGCGCGGACGGCCTCGATCTGCGAGCGGCGCGCCACCTGTCCCGCCGGGCCCGACGAAAGTACTGCGGGGTCATGGCCCACCCCGGCCACCTCGAGGTACTCGACCTCGCCTCCGGCCGCGGCGATCCCCTCGTGCAGACGACGAGAGTCCGTCACGAGCGGGTCGTGGCTGCCGGTGACCAGGTGCACCGGCGGCAGTCCGCCGAGGTCCCCCAGCAGCGGGCTGATGCGCGGGTCGTCCGCCGGGACCGTGCCGGCGTAGAGGCGCGCCGCGGTGCCGTGGTCGCTGGACTCCTCGACGTGGGCGGCGAGGTCCGCCCACGGGGATTCGAGCAGCAGCAGGGCGGGGATGTCACCCCCGGTCTGGGCGAGGGTCCGGGCGACGGCGAGCGCGAGGCCGCCGCCGGCGCTGTCCCCGGAGAGCACCCAGCGTCCGGGACGCAGCCGGCTCTCCTCCGCCATCGCGTCGAGGGCGTGCAGGACGTCCTCGACCGCGGCCGGGAAGGGGTGCCGCGGGGGCATCCGGTAATGGACCATCGCGGTGGCCGCGCCGCTGCGCCGACCGACCTCCTCGAGCCAGCCCCAGTGGTTCGGGCTCTCTCCGCGCACATAGCCGCCACCGTGCAGGTGGACGATCGTGGCGGTTGCTGCGAGGGGCGCATCGATCCAGGTCACCGGGACCTGCCCCGGCCGCCGACGCTCCACGCGAGCAGAGGTCGCGAGGGCACGGGACGGGAGGGACGGTCGCTGGGACGCCAGGATGCGCAGCGTGCTGACGATGCTCATGACGGCATCTTCCCACGGATCGTCGTGCAGATCGGTCCGTCGTGCGCAGCAGGGGCGGGACCTGCGGAGCAGGGGCAGTCAGCCGACGATCTCGTCGTCGACCATCCGCGGCAGCGCCGCCCGGTAGCCCGCGATGGCCAGGACGATGCCGGTCAGGGCGAGGAAGAGCAGCACAGCGGGCACCGAACCGGTCGTGTCCAGCAGGGCGCCGGCGGCGATCGGGCCGATGGCCGCGAACACGTACCCCAGGGGCTGGGCCATCCCGGCCAGGCGCGCGGTCACCCGGGCGGAACGGGTGCGGGCGGGCAGCAGCGCGATCGCGGTGGGGAAGGCGAAGCCGCCGATCCCCAGGATGCAGGCCCACAGCAGCGGGCTCGCGGCCGGCGCCAGCCAGAAGCCGAGGTAGCCGATCGTGGTGAGCACCCCGAAGCCCGCGACCAACCAGGGCAGCCGACGGAAGCGGGCGATGACCGTGGGCATCACGAGCCCGCCCACGATGCCCCAGCCGGAGATCACCGCGATGATGAGCCCCGCCCGCGTGGGCGTGAGACCGGACGAGGTGAGGATCTGGGGCAGCATCCCGAACTGGGTGTAGGCGTTCATGGACTGCACGCCGAACATGACGGTCAGCGCGATCGCCGTCGGCGAGCGCAGCAGGGACCCCGGGAGATCTCCGCTCGCCGGGGCGGGCGGGAAGTCGTGGCCGGTGCGCGTGAGCACGAACGCCCAGATCACCACGGGGACGACGGCGATCATCCCCCAGAACTGGAGCGAGTCGCGCCACCCGTCGGCCGCCTGACCCGCCAGCGGGACCGCGAACGCGGCCCCCGCGGAGCCGCCGACCGCGAGGGTCACGCTGTACAGCGTCATGAGGCCCACGGTGCGCAGCCCGCCGTGCTGCTTGATCCAGGCGGGCACCACCACGTTGCCGAGCGCGGGCCCGACCAGCACGAGCAGCGACAGGGCGAGGAACATGCCGAAGCTGCTGGCGGCGGGCCGCAGCAGCAGCCCGACGGCCACCAGCACGAACGACGCGACGATGGTGCCGGTCAATCCCAGCCGACGGGAGATCGGGACGGCCAGGAAGCCGAAGATGCCGAAGGCGATGCAGGGCAGCGCAGTGAGCAGGCCCGAGGCGATCGCGCCCTGGCCGAACGCGCCGACGATGTTCTCCATGAGCGGCCCGATGCTGGTCGCCCCGGGGCGCAGGTTCACCGCGATGGCGCCGACGGCGAGCACCGCGAGCACACCTCCCACGGCGGCGGCGCGGGAGGGAGCGGCGGGGGCGGAGGTCGACGGCGGGGTCGACGGCGGGGTCGACGGCGGGGAGGTGCTCACGCTCCCCTTCTACACCGCAGCGCGCCGAAGGGCCATCTGTTGCCCCCGATGTCACGCATCACCTCCTCCCGGCCCCCGATCCCGGGCCCTGCGTGGGGTGCCTCTCGTTCCGGGGCGTCCAGCGACCGAGGGGCGATCCTGGGCGGCCTCGGGAACCCTCCGGGCTCTACCCTGAGACCCGGGACTTCCCCTGCATGCCCTGCTTCCAGAGTGTGCCCGGCCCCTCGATCTTCCCCGCCCCTCTCTTCGCCCGCTGGATCCTCAAGGACGGCCCATGACCACCGCCTCACCCGCGCTCGAGACGCCCCGCACGCATCCCGTGGACCAGGTGCCTCCTCCCGCCCGGCTCGGCGTGCTGTCGATCCAGCACGTGCTCGCCTTCTACGCCGGCGCGGTCATCGTGCCGCTGCTGATCGCCTCGGGACTGGGCCTCACCGCCGAGCAGACCATCCACCTGATCAACGCGGACCTGTTCACCTGCGGCATCGCGACGCTGATCCAGTCGGTCGGCTTCTGGAAGGTGGGCGTGCGCCTGCCGATCATCCAGGGCGTGACCACCACCGCGGTGAGCCCGATCATCGCGATCGGCCTGGCCGCGACCGGTGGCGAGGGCGGCGTCGAGGGTCTGCCGATGATCTACGGCTCGATCATCGTGGCGGGCCTGTTCACCTTTCTGGTCGCCCCGTACTTCGCGAAGATCCTGCGGTTCTTCCCCCCGGTGGTGATCGGCACCGTGCTGACCACGATGGGCATCACGCTGCTGGGGGTCTCCGCCGGGGACATCACCAACTACGCCGAGGGCGTCCCGGCCGGCCGCGACATCGCCTACGCCCTGGGCACGCTGGCGATCATCGTGCTGGTGCAGCGGTTCTTCCGCGGCTTCCTGGGCACGATCGCGGTGCTGCTGGGCCTCGTGATCGGCACCGCCGTCGCCCTGATCCTGGGCGACACCTCCTTCGGCGGCGTCACCGAGGCCTCCGCCTTCGGCGTCACCACGCCGTTCTACTTCGGCATCCCCACCTTCTCGCTCACCGCGATCGTCTCGATGATCATCGTCATGCTGATCACGATGGTGGAGACCACCGGCGACGTCTTCGCCGCGGGAGAGATCGTCGGGAAGCGGATCCGGCCCAAGAACATCTCCGAGGCGATCCGGGCCGACGGTCTCTCGACGCTGCTGGGCGGCGTGCTCAACTCCTTCCCGTACACCTGCTTCGCGCAGAACATCGGCCTGGTGCGCCTGACCCGCGTGAAGTCCCGCTGGGTGGTCGCCGGGGCCGGCGTGATCATGATCGTGCTCGGCGTGCTGCCCAAGGCCGGCGCCGTCGTCGAGGCGATCCCCTCCCCCGTGCTCGGCGGCGCCTCCCTCGCCCTGTTCGCCTCGGTGGCCCTCGTCGGCGTCCAGACCCTGTCCAAGGTGGACCTCACCGACAACCGCAACTCGGTCATCGTGGGCACCTCGCTGGGTCTGGCGATGCTGGTCAGCTTCAAGCCCGACATCGCCGGCGTGTTCCCCGCCTGGGCCCAGGTGTTCGTCTCCTCGGGCGTGACCGTCGGCGCGATCACCGCGATCGTCCTCAACGTGCTGTTCTTCCACCTCGGCGGCCAGCACGGCTCCAAGGTCACCACCACCGCCGACGGCGAGCGCATCGGCATCTCGGAGGTGGGCGAGATGGATCGCGAGACCTTCGTGTCCACCTTCGGATCGCTGTTCAACGGGGCGACCTGGCCGCTCGCGCAGGCCTGGGAGTCGCGTCCCTTCGCCGACGCCCCCGCCCTGCGCGCCGCGATCGAGGACGCGGTGCTCGGAGCGGACCGCGCCGAGCAGGACGCGCTCGTGGCGAACTACCCCGACATGGCCACCCTGGTGACCGCCGACGAGGAGCAGGCCGGCGCGATCAGCCAGGACGTGGGCTCCTTCGCACTGGAGAACCTGTCGGACGAGGACATCCTCGCGGTGCGCGACCTCTCCGCCCGCTACGCGGAGAAGTTCGACATGCCCTTCGTGGCCTTCCTGGGCCGCACCGACACCTTCGCGAAGGTAATCGCCGACGGGGTGCGCCGCCTGGACCACTCCCTCGAGCACGAACGTCGCGTGGCGCTGACCGAGGTCGCCGAGATCGCCGGGGACCGCTTCGTGATCATGATGGCCGACGCCAACCCCATCGGCTCGGCCTGGATCCGCAAGTTCGAGTCCCTGGAGTAGGTCCGCGCTCCCTCACCCCCAGCGGCACTCGACCCTCCACCCGCACCCATCTCTCACCGTGAGCGGGGCAAAGTTGGGGGAATCGCCGGGCTATTCCCCCAACTTTGCCCCGCTGACCCCCGAACGTGCTGGCCGGACGGTGGCGGGACCATGGCCCCTCCCCTCTGCCGGAGGTCGGGGCTACGGTGGACAGCGAGCGCCCTTCGCGACAGCGCTGGGCGACCGCCGATCGAAGGAGTCACCATGCCCCGCACCGTCACCTCCACCGCCTCCACCGCCTGGAAGGGCGATCTGATCTCGGGCTCCGGGACCACCACCCTGGAGACCTCGAAGCTGGGCACCCTCGATCTCAGCTGGAAGGCCCGCGCCGAGGAGTCCGCGCAGGGCACCACCTCCCCCGAGGAGCTGCTCGGCGCCGCGCACGCCGCGTGCTACTCGATGCAGTTCTCGAACATGCTCGCCGAGAACGACACCCCGCCCACCTCGGTCGACACCACCGCCGACGTCAGCTTCAACATCGGCGAGGGCGGCATCACCGGCATCGCGCTCAGCGTCACGGCGAGCATCGACGGGATCGACGACGCCGACTTCCAGCGCCTCGCCGAGGAGGCCAAGAGCAGCTGCCCGGTCTCCAAGGCCCTGGCGGGCGTGGACATCACCCTGACCGCCACGCTGAGCTGATCTCGCTCTGCTGATCCAGCCCGGCTGATCCCTTCCGGACGGGTTACCGTCGGAGGATGAAGCCGATCCCTCGCCATTGGGCGTCCGTCCGCGAGACCCGGACCCTCGCGGACGGACGCGAGCTCGACCTCACCGTCCACGGCTCCTCGGACGAGTCACCGCAGGACGCCGAGCGGCACGCCCGCGACCGTCTGGAGACGCTCGTGGCCTCCGGCGGCCCGGGACGCTGGAACGATCCCGACCGCGAGTACTACCCCGACCGTCGGCTCCCCGAGGAGCTGCTGGACGAGCTCCACGGCCCGGACGGCGAGCTGATCGCCGCGATCACCCGCAACCGGTACGGCGCCGCCGTGCTCAACACCGATGCGGTGCTGATCACCGACATCGACCTCATCGAGCCCTCCTCGCTGGACCGCGCCCAGGATCCGAAGGGCAGCTTCCTGTCCCGTCTGTTCGGCAACGCCCCCGAGCCGCTGCCCGCGGAGCAGATCGATCCGGATGCCTTCGGACTGCAGGGCCTCCACCGGCGCGGCGACCATCATGCCCGCACGCTGGCCCTGATCGAGACCTTCCGCGCGCAGCATCCGCAGCTCGGCGTGCGCACCTACCGCACCCGCAACGGTTTCCGACTCCTGGTCACGGGCAGCGGCCTCGCCCCACGCAGCGACGGCGCCCGGGAGTTCATGAAGCAGGTGGGCAGCGACGAGATCTACATGATCCTGTGCCGCGTCCACGACACCTACCGCGCCCGCCTCACCCCGAAGCCCTGGCGGATCGACGTGGACCGCTTCGAGTCCCTCGGCACCCGTCTGACGGATGACCAGGAGCATCAGGCGTGGGTGGAGCGCTATCGCGCGGCGTCCCAGGACGTCGCCGTGTGCCGCCTGCTGGACGTGTCCGGCCCGGCGCCGTCGACCGTGGAGCAGCAGATCATCGACATGCATGACCGCGCGGTGCGCCCCGAGTCGGGACTGCGCCTGGCGTAAGGGCACCTGGCATCAGGGCACCCGCCGGACGGTGGTCCCCACTTTTACTCTCACCCTCGCCCTGGCTCTCACCCTCGCCCTGGCCCTGGCCCTGGCCCTGGCGTTCAGCCTCGCACTCGCACTCGCCCAGCCGGAGTGACGAAGTGGGGGATAGAACGCTCCATTCCCCCCACTTCGTCACACTGGCGGCGCAGCGGCGTCGCGTTGGCGGCGCCTCCGCACCCCCTCAGTGCTCGACGGTGGCCTTCTCGGAGCCAGCCCCGGTCATGGAGCGGACCTCCATCTCGGCCTGCTTGAGCTCGTTGGTCTCCGAGGAGGTCACCGAGCCCAGCCAGCCGAGGAAGAAGCCCAGCGGCACCGAGACGAGCGCGGGGTTCGTCAACGGGAACCAGGCGAAGTCCGCACCCGGGATCATCGCCGTCTCGCTGCCGGAGACCACCGGGGAGAAGGTGATGAGGAACAGGGCGCTGAACAGGCCGCCGTAGATGCTCCACAGGGAGCCGCGGGTGTTGAACCGCTTCCAGTACAGCGAGTACAGGATCGAGGGCAGGTTCGCGCTCGCGGCGATCGCGAAGGCGAGCGAGACCAGGAAGGCCACGTTCTGCTCGGCGGCGAGGATGCCGCCGACGATCGAGACCGCGCCGATCACCACGGCGGTGCGCCGGGCGACGGCGACCTCCTTCTTCTGGTCGGCCTGGCCGTGCTTGATCACGCCGTTGTAGATGTCGTGCGCGAAGGACGCCGACGCGGTGATCGTCAGGCCCGCCACCACGGCGAGGATCGTCGCGAAGGCGACGGCGGAGATGATGGCCATCAGCACGGTGCCGCCCACGGCGTAGGCGAGCGCGGGGGCCGCGGAGTTCGAGCCGCCGGGCAGATCGCCGATGACGTCCACGCCCACCATGTATGCGGCGCCGAAGCCGAGCACCAGTGTGCACAGGTAGAAGAACCCGATCAGGGCGATCGCCCAGACCACCGAGCGTCGGGCCTCCTTCGCGGTGGGCACCGTGTAGAAGCGCATCAGCACGTGCGGCAGCCCGGCGGCGCCGAACACGAGCGCGATCGCGAGGGAGACGAAGCCGAGCTTGGAGGAGCCCGAGGTGCCGTACTGCAGCATCGGCTCGAGGATCGCCGCGCCGTCCGGATGGGCGTCGACCGCATGGCCCAGCACCGCGGAGAGGTTGAAGCCGTTCAGGGCGAGGATCCACACGGTGGTGACGGCGACGGCGGTGATCAGCAGGACCGCCTTGATGATCTGCACCCAGGTGGTGCCCTTCATCCCGCCGATCATCACGTACGCGATCATCACGAAGCCCACCACGGCGATCACGAGCGACTGGCCCACCCGCCCCTCGATGCCGATGAGCAGGGACACCAGCGCCCCGGCGCCGGCCATCTGGGCGAGCAGGTAGAAGAAGGTGACGGCGAGGGTGGAGGTCGCCGCGGCGGTGCGCACGGGACGCTGCCGCATGCGGAAGCTCAGCACGTCCGCCATCGTGTACTTGCCGGTGTTGCGCAGGGGCTCCGCCACCAGCAGCAGGGCGACCAGCCAGGCCACGAGGAAGCCCACGGAGTACAGCAGGCCGTCGTAGCCGTACAGGGCCACGGAGCCCACGATGCCGAGGAACGACGCGGCGGAGAGGTAGTCGCCGGCGATGGCGATACCGTTCTGACGGCCGGAGAAGCTGCGGCCGCCGTGGTAGAAGTCGCTGGCCTTGGTGGTGGTCCGCGAGACGCGGATGACGACCACCAGGGTCACCACCACGAAGACCAGGAAGATCGCGATGTTCAGGACCGGATTGCCGAATTCCATCAGAGGGTCCCCTCGAGCTCGTCACGGATCCGGCTGGAGACCGGATCGAGGTTCTTGTTCGCGTGGCGGATGTACAACCAGGTGATCAGGAAGGTCATGGCGAACTGGCTGAACCCGAGGATGATCCCGAGGTTCAGGTTGCCGATCACCTGGATCGACATGAAGCCCTCGGCGTAGGTCGACAGCAGCACGTACGCGAGGTACCAGACCAGGAACGCGATGGTCATCGGGATCGCGAAGCCGCGGAAGCTGCGCCGCAGGCCGATGAACTCCTCGGACTGCTGGACCGCGAGGAACTGCTCGGGGCTGGGGGCGGCGTCGGGTTCGACAGGATCGGGGACGGGGTCGGCGGGATCCGGGGCGGGTCCGGAAGGTCCCTGGGGAGGGGAGTTCACGGGCACAACTCCTTCGTTCTGCTCTGTGCCCGGGCTGGTCGGATCTGAAATGGTCAGGGGGAATCCCGGGCTCCCGCAGACCGTAGCAGTCGTGATGGCCATCACAGGCACATTGGCCGCGGCGCGTGGCAGCGGGCGGACCTCCTGGTCGGGCACTCGACCCGTGGGAGGCCTGCGCCGCCCCTTCTTGCTACGTTGGCGCGATGGCCACTCCCGCGCTCCCCCAGTTCGGCGCCGATGACGGCTTCGTGCACGTGCGCGGCGCGCGCCTGCACAATCTGCGCGATGTCGGCGTCGACCTGCCGCGCGGCCGCCTCGTCGCGTTCACCGGCATCTCCGGCTCCGGGAAGTCCTCCCTCGCCTTCGGCACGATCCATGGCGAGTCCCAGCGCCGCTACCTCGAGTCGGTCGCGCCCTTCGCCCGTCGGCTGATCGGCAGCGCCGTGGACCCGCGTGTGGAGTCCGTGACCGGGATGCCGCCGACGGTCGCCCTCGAGCAGCGCACCACCGTCGGCGGAGCCCGCTCCACCGTCGGCACCACCACGAACCTCTCCAACGCGATCCGCCTGCTGTACTCGCGGGCCGGAGAGCATCCGGCCGATGTCCTCGAGCGGGGCCCCGCACCCCACAGCAGCCTCCACGGAGGCCGCCTGACCTCGGACTTCTTCTCCCCGAACACGCCCGACGGCGCCTGCCCGCGCTGCCACGGCGCGGGCGTGCTGCGGGAGCCGACGGAGTCCTCGATGGTCCCCGACGACTCGCTCTCGATCGCCGACGGCGCGATCGCCGCGTGGCCCGGGGCATGGCTGGGCAAGAACTTCCGCGACATCCTCGCCACCCTCGACGTCGATGTCCACGCCCCCTGGCGCGAGCTGCCGGAGACGACCCGCGACTGGATCCTCCACACCGAGGAGCAGCCGGTGGTCACCGTCGAACCCGTGCGGGAGCCCGGTCAGTCCCACGGCACCTACCGTGGCCAGTGGCGCAGCGTCGAGCGGTACCTGCGCGACACCGTCTCCAGCTCCGCCGCGGAGTCCTCGCGCCGACGGGCGCTGACGCACTTCGAGGTGTCGATCTGCCCGCTGTGCGAGGGGCACCGCCTGGGTCCCGACGCCCTGCGCGTCACGTACGTCGGCCTGCCGATCTGGCAGCTCACGCAGCTGCCGCTGGATGATCTCCTGACCAGCCTGGACACACGGTTCGAGGCGCTGCCCGAGGGTGAGGGCTCCCCCGAGGACGAGGCGGAGCGGATCCTCCTGCCCACCGTGCTCCCGGTGCTGCGCACCATCGTGGGCCTCGGGCTCGGGCACCTGGCCCTGGATCGTCCGGCGCGCACCCTCTCCACCGGCGAGCTGCAGCGGCTGCGGCTCGCGGCGCAGCTCCGCTCGGGCCTGTTCGGCGTCGCCTACGTGCTCGACGAGCCGTCGGCCGGACTGCACCCGAGCGAGAAGGACGTGCTGCGCCATCTGCTGGATGCGTTCCTCGCCGAGGGGAACTCGGTGCTGCTGGTCGAGCACGACATGACGCTCTTGGCCGACGCCGACTGGGTGATCGACGTGGGCCCCGGGGCAGGGAACGACGGCGGCGAGGTGCTGTACTCCGGCGTGGTCGAGGGACTCCCCGAGGCGGAGGAGTCCGTGACCGCGCGCTACCTCGACCCGGGGCCGCTGGCGCTGCGAGGGCCCGACGACGTGCGCGCGGCGCGCGGTCGGCTCGAGATCGACGCCCTGACCACCCGCACCCTGCACGATGTCGACCTGCGCCTCCCGCAGGGCACGTTCACGTCGGTCACGGGCGTCTCCGGCGCCGGCAAGTCCACGCTGGTCACGCACTGTCTGGGCACGATCCTCGGCGAGCGCGTGCGCACCACGGTGGCCGACGACCCCGACCCGTCGGCCGACGCCGCCGCGGACGATCTCGGAGCGGCTCTCGCGGCAGGTTCCGGGGCAGATTCCGCGGCAGGTCCCGGGGCAGGTACCGGGGCGGCTCTCGGGGGCCGACGCCGTGTCCCTCGAGCAGGTGCGCCACGGCGAGGTCCGCGGCGCCGAGGGCATCGACCGCCTGGTGCACATCACACAGAAGCCCATCGGCCGCACGCCGCGCTCGTGCCTGGCGACCTACACCGGGTTCTTCGACCGGGTGCGGCGCCTCTTCGCGGACACGCCCGAGGCCCGGCGGCGCGGCTGGGGCGTGGGCCGCTTCTCCTACAACGTCGCGGAGGGCCGCTGCCCCGAGTGCAGCGGCACGGGACAGATCGAGGTGGAGCTGGTGTTCCTGCCCGGCTCGTACGCCACCTGCCCGCTCTGCCACGGCCGACGCTACGCCGACGAGACCCTCGAGGTGCGCTGGGAGGGCCTGACCATCGCCGAGGTGCTCGAGCTGTCCGTCGCCCGCGCCCGCGAGGTGTTCGCCGGGGACCCCCGCATCACCCGGGCCCTGGATGCCCTCGCCGCGATCGGGCTCGGCTATCTCACCCTCGGCCAGAGCGCCACGGAGCTCTCCGGCGGCGAGGCGCAGCGGATCAAGCTCGCCACCGAGCTGCAGCGCGCCGTGCGCGGGCACAGCGTGTGCCTGCTGGACGAGCCCACGTCGGGCCTGCATCCGGCCGACGTGGACCTGCTGGTGAGCGAGCTGAACCGGCTCGTCGACGCCGGGCAGAGCGTGGTGGTGGTCGAGCACGACCAGCGCGTGATCGCCCAGAGCGACCATGTGATCGACATGGGTCCCGGCGCCGGGGACAAGGGCGGGCGGATCATCGCCCAGGGCGCCCCGGCGGAGATCCTCGAAGCCCCCGACAGCGCGACCGGAGCCGAGCTGCGGAAGGTCGCCCACCCCGAGCACGCCTGATCACCCCCGCACCAAGCACCAAGCACCAAGCACCAAGCACCAAGCACCAAGCCAGCGGATCCCCTCACCAGCGGATCCCCATGCCAGCGGGCCCCCTCACCGGCGAATCCCCATGCCAGCGGATCCCCTCGCCGCACCCTCCCAGCGAACCTGTGCCCACACTCTGCGGGCACCGGCCGTCGTCTGTCGCACCCCTCTGATGGACTGACATCGACGATCAGAGTCGACGTCCTTTGGAGAGTGCCATGACCACCAGCCCGCCGCCCCCGAGCGCTCGAGGACCTCAGGGTCCCGATACCTCTGAGAGTCCCGAGAGCCCCACGAGTCCCTCGAGTCCCGCGTGTCCAGGGAGTCCAGAGAGTCCCGCGAGCCCCTCGACGGTTCCGCCGGGCACGCCGGTTGCTCCGGCCCGGCTGACGCGCATCGATGCCGAGGAGCTCGGGACCCGGATCCAGCAGCAGGCGGCGGTGATCGCCGAGGCCACGTGCGAGCTGCTCCTGATGGTCGGCGAGTTCGACGCCCGCGACGGGCTCGACTGGTTCGGCGGCCTGAAGTCCACGGCGCACTGGCTGTCCTGGTCCTGCTCGATGTCACCGGGAACCGCTCGCGAACACGTCCGCGTGGCCCGCGCGCTGCCGACGATGCCGCTGACCGTCGCCGAGTTCCGTGCCGGTCGCCTCTCCTACTCGAAGGTCCGCGAGATCACCCGCGTCGCGGACCGCATCGACGAGGCGCTCCTCGTGGACTTCGCCCGTTCCATGACCGCGTCGCAGCTCGCCAGCACCATCGCCTCCTTCCGCGCGATCGACGGCAGCCGACTCAGCCAGGACGCTGTGCGCCAGGCCCGCTGGCAGATCCGCGACGACGGGATGGTCGAGATCCGCGCCCTGCTCCCTGCCGAGATGGGCGCCGAGGTGATCACCGCCCTCGACCTCGCTCTGGACCGTGACGGGACCCAGCCGCCGGCCGTCGATCCCGACGCCGTCGGTCCCGGGGCCGACGAGCCCGGGGCCAACGCACCGTCGCGCGACGGCTCGAGGAGCCGCCCCACCCCACGAGTCGTCTCCCGTGCGGATCAGCTCACGGAGGCGGAGGCCGAGCAGCGCGCTGCCGAGGTCACCACGGACCCGACGCTCGATCAGCGCAAGGCCGATGCCCTGCTGCAGCTCGCCCGCACCTTCCTCGATGCTGAGCCCGATGACCGGTCCGGCGAGGACCGCCACCTGGTGGTCGTCCAGGTCAGCGCGGAGTCGCTCGCCCAGAACGTTCCCGCGGGAACGCCTTCCGCCGCGCCGCCGCTCACCGTTCTCCCCCGCACGGATGAGGCGGAAGCCACCGAGGGCACCACCGCCGACGCACCGTCTCCGACCGTTCCCGCGGGAACGCCCGAGCTCTGCACGGCGCTCGGGGCAGGCCCACTGGAGTCACGCACCGCCGAGCGCCTCGCCTGCACCGGCAAAGTCGCGATCGCCATCACCGATGCCGGGGGCGAGATCCTTCATCTGGGCAGGTCACGGCGTTTGGCATCGCGGGCTCAGCGTCGCGCACTGCGTCTGCGGGACCGCACCTGCAGCTTTCCGGGCTGTCACCAGTCCCAGCACCTCGACGCTCACCATGTGGTCCCGTGGTCCGAGGGCGGACCCACCGACATCGACGGTCTGGCGCTGCTGTGCCGCCGCCATCACGTGATGGTCCACGAAGGAGGCCTGCGACTGATGCCCGAATCCCCCACCAGCGGAGCACTGGGTCGGCGCTTCACCGTGGTCGACGTCGAGGGACGCCCTGTCCAAGCCCGCTGGCCCGCCATGCTCGAGCACCTCTCGACCCGGCGCGTGCCCGCCGCGAACAGCTCCGCTGACACCGCCAGCATCGCCAGCACAGACGCCGGTTCCAGTAGCGGCACGGACGGCATCCGTCCAGACCCGGAGCGCATCGCTGCGACCACCGGAGGGGAAGGGTTCCGCCTCGCGGACTGCGTGGCTGCGCTGTGTGACAACGCCGTGGAGCTCGCCGCCTGACGATCCACCAGCAACGTCGCCGGACGGTTCAGGAGGTCAAGAGTTCAGCAGCTCAGCCGCTGAAGCCGCCCCCGCCGTGCGCCATGTCCTTGAAGCGGGAGTAGTGGCCCTCGAAGGCGACGGGGATCGTCTTGGTGGCGCCGTTACGGTGCTTGGCGATGATGAGATCCGCCTCGCCGGCGCGGGCGGACTCCTTCTCGTAGTAGTCCTCGCGGTGGATCAGGAGGATGAGGTCGGCGTCCTGCTCGATCGAGCCGGACTCACGCAGGTCGCTCATCATCGGGGTCTTGTCGGTGCGCTGCTCGCTGCCACGGTTCAGCTGCGAGATCGCGATGACCGGCACCTGGATCTCCTTGGCCAGCAGCTTCAGCGCACGGGAGAACTCCGAGACCTCCTGCTGGCGGGACTCGACCTTCTTGCCCGAGCTCATCAGCTGCAGGTAGTCGATGACCACGAGCGAGAGGTCGTGCTTCTGCTTCAGGCGCCGGCACTTCGCACGGATCTCCATCAGCGACATGTTCGCCGAGTCGTCCATGAACAGGGGCGCGTCGGCGATGCGGCTCATGGCGCGGGCCATCGCCTGCCAGTCGCGGTCATCCATCGAGCCGTCACGCATGCGGTTCATCGGCACCTGTGCCTCGGCGCTGAGCAGACGCATCGTGATCTCGGTCTTGTCCATCTCCAGGGAGAAGATGACGCTGGCCTTGCCGTTGTGGATCGAGGCCGAGCGCAGCACGTCCATGCCGAGGGTCGTCTTACCCATGGCGGGACGGCCGGCGAAGATGATCATCTGGCCGCCGTGGAGGCCCTGGGTGAGATCGTCGAACTCCGCGAAGCCGGTGGGGACGCCGGTGACCTGACCACCGCGGTTCTGGGTGGCCTCGATCGTGTTGAGGGTCTCGTCGATGACCTCGCCCAGCGGCAGGAAGTCCTCGGAGGCGCCGCGCTCGGTGACCGCGTACACCTGCGCCTGGGCCTCGTTGATGGCCTCGTCGACCTCGCCGCCGTCGGCCGCGTAGCCGAGCTGGACGATGCGGGTCCCGGCCTCCACCAGACGACGCAGCTGCGCGCGCTCGACGACGATCTCGGCGTAGAACCCGGCGTTCGCCGCGGTGGGGACCATGTCGATGAGGTCCGCGAGATAGGCGCCGCCGCCCACCCGCGCGAGCTCGCCGCGCTTGGAGAGCTCATCGGAGACGGTCACCAGGTCAGCGGGCTCCCCGCGGCCGTACAGGTCGATGATCGCCTCGAAGATCATCTCGTGCGCGGGGCGGTAGAAGTCGTTGCCCTGCAGGGTCTCCACGACGTCCGCGATCGCGTCCTTGGACAGCATCATGCCGCCCAGCACGCCGCGCTCCGCGGGGAGATCCTGGGGCGGGGTGCGCTCCAGGGCGCGATCGGGTCCAGCTTCGAAGGCCTCGGTAGATGTCACCGCTCCAGTGTAGGAACCTCGGCTGACCGTCGGGACGTGATCCTTGTCCGGGGTGGGGACGACGCTGCGGTGTGGAGGAAAGAACTGCACGGTCGCAGAGGGTTGGGCGGGCGGTGCGGACTCGGCGGCGAAAGGACTGGTGGCGGAATGGACGGCCGACGGGCGGTGCGGGCGGCAGGGCAGGAAGGCTCCGCTGTCGGCCCTCGTCCCTAGAGTGGCGCGATGCCCCAGAACGCTGCCCAGAGCAACCCCGAGAACACTCTCCAGAACACCCACCAGAGCACTCCCCCGCCGGCCATCGCCCTGCTCGCCTCGGTCTCGATCGACTGCCCCCGACCCGATGACCTGGTCCCCTTCTACAGCGCGCTGCTCGGCCTCGAGGAGGCCTTCGCCGCCGAGGACCGCAGCGTGGTCTGCCTGGCCGGCGCCGGCCCGATGATCACGCTGATGCAGGCCGACGAGTACGTCGCGCCGCAATGGCCGCACGGCCCGCAGCGAGCGCAGCTGCACCTGGATCTGGCCGCCGAGGATCTCGCGGTCGCGGTCACCGCGGCGCTCGGGATCGGGGCGAGGGAGGCCGAGGTGCAGCCCGAGCCGACGGCTTGGCGGGTGATGCTCGATCCCGTCGGCCATCCGTTCTGCCTGAGCGCGGTGCGGCCGGACTGAGCACGTCGTCGTCGGCGTCGCGCGGCGTCGTTCACGCAGCCGCCGGAACGGGCGGCTCCACCTGCGGTCGCAGCCTGCCGAGCGTGCGATGCCAGCGATTGGCAGGCAGGGTCGGGTCGAGCAGGGCCATTCCTGTCGCGAACTTCGAGATCCGCTGCGGACGGTGATGTGCGCGCCACAGGAAGCGGTCGATCGCGCCCGGGCTGAGCGCGGATTTGGTCTCCAGCACCAGGAGGTCCTCGAGCCGATACTGCTGCAGCGCGGTCCCGCGCCAGGTCAGCGCGCGGTCGAGGGTCACACGCGACCCTTCGGAGCCGTGCAGGAGGGTCGTGCGGTGATAGGCGGTCTCCATGACCGGCAGCAGGGCCTGGGTCGGGGGTTCGACGCCGGCATCGCGCAGCCGCGCCCGCACGTAGTCGAGGGAGGATCCGGTCAGCTCCTCGCCGCCGGGCAGGGGCTGGTCCTCGCCGCGGAGCATCGGGACCTGTTCGCGGATCTTCTCGGTGTCCCCGCGTCCGGTCCGGGTCTTCACCTCCAGAAAGGCGGTCCCGGAATCGACGTACTCGCGTCGGCGCACCTTGAAGCGTCGTCGCCGCTTGGTCGCTGCCGTGCGGTAGGCGTCCAGGTCCGGGGTGTCGTAGTACAGCGATCGGTAGGCGAAGCTGCGGCCGCCGGCGATCTCGAGCACGTGGAGGTCCTCGGCCATCGCCTCGAGGAGGTCGACGGCGACCGAGGCCGGGACCAGATATTTCCGGTCGACCCGAGTCATCAGCGAGGCCTGCTCCTCCATGGCCCCGAGGTCGATCCCGGGCAGAGTCGCGCACGCCGTCGTGAGACGGGCCGGAGCGTCCGTGCCGCCGATGTCCGACACAGCGGTCACCGGCCCGCTCCGTCGACGACGCGGGCCATGTCCTTCCTGGGGCGACGGAAGCGGACGTCCACGGTGGTGGTGTCGTTGACGAGGTCCAGCCGGCTCACCGTGACCGCATGGATCTGGGCGTCCAGCAGCTCGGCCAGGTGGGCGCGCAGCTCGGCAGGGTCGGCGATCGCACGGTCCACCACGATCTCCTGACGGTGGTGACCGCCCAGCAGCGAGGGATGGTCGATCACGGCCATCGTCAGCACGACCAGCACCATGAACAGCAGGGACAGCGGCAGCGGCGCAGCGTCGAGCCCTCCGAGGAGCCCGAGCGCGAGCATCGCGAAGTAGTAGGCGATCTCGTGCTGGGCGAGCTCGTCGGACCGCAGCCGGATGATCGACAGCACGCCGAACAGTCCGAGGCCCACCCCGGCGCCCACATCGGAGTCGGCGAGCACCGCGGAGACCGAGAGGACTCCCACGTTGATCCCCATGAAGGCGACGACGAGATCGCGGCGATAGTGCCGGCGCCAGTACAGGCCGAAGGTGAGGATGACGGCGGCGACCAGGTCGGCGACGATCAGCAGGAAGATATCGGGGTTCACGGCGATCTCCTCGAGGCGGACCATGCAACGGTCCATCGGGATGGGTCGCTCGCTATCTGCTGGGGTGTCCGCATCGGAGCGACGTGGGCAAGGGATGGCTGCAGCCCGGGAGGCCCTGCTGGATCGCCTGGTGCGACAGAGTCCGGATCGGGCGCTGAGCGCCACGATAGGAGGCGGCCGGCCGTTCGTCACAGCCTATGTAGGGCACCTCTCCACGGGCCGACGGGCTCAGTCGCTCAGCGGCATGCCGAGGGCGTAGGCGGCCTGGGCGAGGTGCTGGATGGCGTCGTCGACGACGCTGATCAGGCGGGCGCCGCGCGTGACCGGCGGATCCCACTCCTCGTCGATCACGTCGGACAGCTCGGCCTCGGTGAGCCGATCGAGGTAGGCGACCACTGCGTCGAGCGTCGCCTCGAGGTACTCCAGCAGCAGGTCCGCGTCGTCGACGAGGATGCGTCGGGCCTGTTCCGGGGTGTGGCCGTAGCCGACGCCGTCCCCCTCGGTGCCGAGGTCGAAGCGCCCCTTGAAATCCTGTGCGGTCCACAGCTGCTCCTCGCCGGTGAGGCTGGCGAGCTGCACGTCGATCTCGCGGCCGGAGTGCCACAGCAACCAGGCCACGGAGTTGTCGTGGCCGCCGGGTCGGGCGTTCAGGGTCACGGGGTTGAGGTCCGGGCGCAGCCGCTCGGCGGCGTCGCGAGGGCGGGAGGTGAGGTCACGGAGAAGATCGAGAGAGTCCATGGGCCTGACGCTACGCCGTCCGGGTCCGCAGAAGGCCGGTACGCCAGCACTCCGGTACGCCGGTAGGACGGGGCGCAGGTACGCCGGCAGCAAGCACGGACCGGGAGCCCGGCTCAGTCGTCGGTGATGACGACGTCGGCCTGCTCGGGGTGCCGCTGCAGCCAGCTCTCGATGAAAGGGCAGATCACGAGCACGCCCAGGCCGCTCGCGCGCGCTTCGGCGAGGGTGGTGCGCACCAGGACCGAGGCCACGCCCTCGCCACGATGCGCGGGATCGGTGACGGTGTGGATCAGCTCGATGCGCGAGCGGGTGCGCTCGTAGATCATGATGCCGACGACGGCACCGCTGCGGACCGCCTCATAGCGACCTGCGACGGCATTGTCGCGCACGGCGATGCTCTCGTCGGGACCGTGACGGTGGTCCTCGGGGTCCGGGGTGTGGTCGTCGGGGTCGGTGGCCATGAGGCGCGCCCTTCTGCTCGCCGGTGGGTCCCACCGTACGGCAGGCAGGAGAGCGCGCACAGGGCGGGCCCGATCCGCGATGCGGTCAGCCGCCGGCAGGGCCATCTGTCGGCGTGGTCAGCCGTCTGCGCGGAGCACCCGGAGATCGCCCTTGCCGGTCTTCGCCTCGATCTCGAGCGTGCGCTCGGCGGATCCCGCCCCGTCGGCGGGGTCGAGCGCCACGTTCCGCTCGCCGAGCCCGGTCGCGAGCTCGACCCGGGTCGCGGTCCCGGGGACGACGCAGACCGTCACGTCCCCCACGCCGCTGCGCGCCGTGATCCGACCGGAGGCGGCACGCCGCACCACGATGTCACCGACGCTCGTGGTCACCGACACCTCGCCGGAGGTCCGGGCCAGGTCGATGTCGCCCGCCCCGGTGGTGACGCTCACGGCGCCGGCCACGGGCGCGAGGATCACGTCCCCGGTCCCGGTGGTCGCCGTGACGGCGCCCACCGCGACGTCCCCGGCTCCGGTGGTGGCGATGAGATCGCCGGGAGTGGGGCCGACGGCGATGTCGCCGGATCCGGTGTTCAGCCTGGTCTCCTGCGCCGCACCGCGGTCGAGGGCGATGTCGCCGGCCCCGGTGCGGGCCTCGAGCCGACCCAGCTGCCCGCTGACGGCGACGTCGCCGGCCCCGTCGTGCAGGACGATACGCGACCCGGTGGGGACCGTGACGATCAGATCGAGCTGCCCCCGGAAGCCTCCGAGACCGTGCAGCGCGCCCCGGAGGCCGTCGAGGAGCTGGTCGGCCCACGACCCGTCGGACCATGCACCGGAGGTGAAGAGCCCGCCGGCCCGACGCGACTCGTCGGACGGGGCCTCGACGGTGAGGCGGGTCCCTTCGAAGTCGATGCGCATGTGCTCCACCAGCTCACGGCCGGCCTGGTCGAGGGGGCGGAGTTCGACGCGGACGGCGTCACCGTCCTCGGCGCGGACCACGACGTCACCGCGCAGGTTCCGGAGGGTGGCGTCGATCGGACCGGACGCGGTGAACTCATGGACGGTCGGACGGGATTCAGGAGTGGGTTGGGGATCCGGTGCCGGACGGGGGTCCGGGGCCGGGCGGGGGTCGGGGGTCGAGTACTGAGGCATGGACATAGCGGGCTCCTGGAGGTCAGAGGAACCAGCCGCTGGTGCGGCCGGTGCGGGAGTAGAGCGACGACGGATCGGACGCACGGTCCGCGCCGTCGAGGTGGGAGGTCAGCGCCCGGATCAGGAAGGCGTTGAGGCTCAGCTGCTGCTGCGCGGCGGCGTCCTCGAGCCGTGCCTTGAGCTGCTGGGGAGGGCGGAAGGTGACGCGGGCGGCGCCGCCGTCAGCCCCGGGCTCGCCGGAGGGATCGTCCGCGGCGGGCGCCGGCGGGGCGGGCGGTGCCGGTGGGGCCGACGGCGGGAGCGGCATCGCAGGCGGCACCACCTCGACCTCCAGCCGCTCGCCCCGGAGGGCGAGCTCGACGCGACCCGGGGCGATGCCGGCGGAGACGTCGGCGGCGACCTGCGAGACCGCGTCCTGCAGGGCGAGACGGAGCGCGGGCTCGAGGGAGACGGACAGCAGGTGCGCCGCCCGACGAGTGCTGTCGTCACCGATGGCGGCGCTCGCCGCGAGCTGCTCCTGCACGGTGCGGGTGAGTGTTCTCAGGTCCATGCGACCAGAGTGACGCCACAATGACGCCATGTCAAGGAATTGCTGACGCCACGCTGCTGTCACCGGGTCTCGTGCGGCCATGCTCGTGCGACCATGCAGGACGTGACTGATGAAACCGCCGACCATCTGCCCGCCCGCACCGACGCCGCAGCCTCCGCCTCCGCTGCTGCTGCCGCTGCGGCCGGCGGGCCCGGCGCATCAGAGGGAAGCGGTGGATCAGACGGAGCCAGCAGAGCTGGCGGCGCTGATGGGTCTGGCGGATCTGGCGGAAGCACCGTTGACCAGGCAGGCCGGACGGATCAGGCCGAGCGCACCGCGTTCTCCCGCGCCGCCGACGCCCTGCAGCGCCACCGCGAGCCCTCCGAGATCTGGGGCGACGAGCGCGAGGCCGTGAGCATCGCCCTGCACTGGGCGGCCGCCCGCACCACCGTCGCCTCGGACCCCAAGACCACCGCCCGCAGCGCCGCCGAGCTGCACGAGGCGGCGGGCGAGACGATCACCGCCGGCGGCATCGGCGCACAGCGCGCCATGGACCTGTTCGACGAGGTGCTGCTGCCGGCCACGCGCGCCTCCGAGGATCCGATGAATCTCGCCTACATCCCTGCGGCGCCCACCCGGGCCGCCGTCGCCTTCGACACCGTGGTCTCCGCCGCGAACGTGTTCGGCGGGATCTGGGAGAACGGCGCCGGGGCGATCTTCGCCGAGAACCAGGTGCTGCGCTGGCTGAGCGACCTGCTGGGCTGGCCGGCCGATTCCGCGGGGGTGTTCGTCTCCGGCGGCACCACCGGCAACCTCTCGGCGCTCGCGACCGCGCGGGACCACGCCCTGCGCACGCGGGGGCATCGGCCCGAGGGCGGCTGGGCTCTGGCCTGCGCGTCGACCGCGCACTCCTCGATCGCCTCCGCCGCACGGCTGCTGGACATGGACCTGGTGACGGTGCCGATCGACGACCGCGGTCACCTCACCGGCGAGGTCCTGGAGAGCACGCTGAGCGCCGACCCGCGGATCTGCGCCGTCGTCGTCTCCGGGGGCACCACCAACGCCGGGATCGTCGACGACATCGCCTCGGTGGTCGAGGTCGCGCACCGCCACGACGTGTGGGTGCACGTGGACGGCGCCTACGGCGGCGCGGCCCTCGCGGCCCCCAGCGCGCGGGAGCGCTTCGCGGGCATCGACCAGGCCGACTCGTTCATCGTGGACCCGCACAAGTGGCTGTTCGCGCCGTACGACTGCTGCGCGCTGCTGTATCGCGATGCGCGCCCGGCGGCCGCCGCGCACTCCCAGCACGCCGCCTATCTCGACTCGATCGACCGCGGCGAGTCCAATCCGGCGGACCTCGCGGCGCACCTGTCCCGCCGTACCCGCGGGCTGCCCCTGTGGTACTCGCTGGCCACGCACGGCACCGACGCCTACCGGGACGCGGTCGAGCGCTGCCTGACCTCCGCGCGCACGGTCGCGAGGGCGATCGCCACGACCGAGCACCTCGAGCTGCTGCTCGAGCCGGAGCTGTCCGTGGTGGTGTTCCGCCGTCCCGGCTGGGCTCCTGAGGCGTATCGCCGCTGGTCGCAGCGGCTGGCGAAGGACGGGACGATCCTCTGCGTGCCCACGGCCTTCCGCGGCGAGATCGCCCTGCGGCTCGCCTTCGTGAACCCCTCGACGGATCCGCAGGCCGTGATCGACGTGCTGCGCACGACGATGCTCGAGTCCGACGGGAGCTGAGCCGCCAGCGGGCAGGGCCAACGGGGTGGGCCCGACGGGGTGGGCCCGACGGGGTGGGGCTGACGGGAGCTGAGCCCGTTCAGGCCTCGTCGAGCTGCGCGATGAGCGCCTCGGCGCGGGTGACGTCGTCGGCCATCCCGAGGTGCTCCCAGCCGTCGCGGGCGCGGCGGGCGGCGCGCAGAGCGGCGGTCCGCTTCCCGCGATCGGCGAGCATCTGGGCGTGGCGGTCGTCGATGTACGCCGCCCAGTAGCGGGCCCGTGCGTCGTGCCCGGCGGGGACCTCGTCGAGGATCTGCAGGGCCTCGCGACGTCGGCGGTCGCAGTCGGCGGGCGTCGCCCCCTCCTCCTGCCGCCGCAGCGCCTCCCCGGCCGCGAGGAACCGCGCCACGCGGGCGTCGACCCGGTGGTCCCAGAGCAGCTCGGGCGGCAGCAGGGGCCGTCCGCCCTCGGGGCGGGCGCGATGCTCGATCGCCGCGGCGGCCTCGTGGACCAGCGCGGTGCGGCCGAGATCCAGGGCCCGGCGCAGCACGAGCGCCTGGGCGCTGAGCTCCGTGCTCACGAACTGGGCGCGCTCGGGACGGGCGGTGGCGAGGTCATCAGCCAGCCACCGGGCCTCGGCGGCGAGCAGGCCCAGCTCGTGCAGCGCTGCGGGATGATCGCCGGTGCGCTCGTGGATGCTGGCGGCGAGCCGCGCCGCCTCCAGGCTGGAGCGGTGGTCGCGGCTCTCCTGGGCGATGCGTCGGGCGCGCTCCAGCGGCACCCGGGCGGCGTCGTAGCGCTCGGCCTGCACACGCTGGGCGGCGACCGCGAGCAGCGGGCCGGTGCGCAGCGACTCCCGCTGCACGGTGCGCTGGAGGGAGGCGAGCCTCCCGGCGGTGAGGGACGCGTGGTCGATCGCGCCGGCGGCCATGAACGCCTGCAGCAGGTGCGTGATCAGGCCGACGCGCAACGGCGGGTCGTCGACCTCATGGAGCGCGTCGAGGGCGTCCAGGGCGTGCCGAGCCGCCTGCAGCGGGCGCTCGACGCTCAGGGTGCGCGCGAGGACCGTGCGGGCGGCGGTCGCGAGGCGCAGAGGGTCCGGCAGGGCTCCTCCGGCGTCGGCGTCGGCCTGTTCGATCCGTTCGAGCGCGTCGAGCGCCTGGGAGGTGGCGGCGGTCCGGTCCCCCATCAGCTCGAGGGCCTGCGCGAGGCTGACCCGGAGCTGCGTCCCGGGGTCGCCGGGCAGCTGCTCGCGCACCGCGGGGACCACGTCGAGGGCTGCGCGCAGCTGGGCCACGGCGCGACGCGGGTCGACCTCCGCACCGCGGATCTCCCCGGGGCCGGGAAGGGCGGTCCGGGCCAGGCCGCGCACGAGGGTCATCATCTCCGGGCGGGGCCGGATCTGCTCACCGCGCCGTCGGCCGTGCGGAACCGACGCGCTGCGGCTGGTGGATGCTGTCCGGCCCTGCCGCGGACCGCGGTCCAGGAGTTCCGCGACGAGGGCCCCGGCGAGCTCGCGGTGGCCGGATCGCTTCAGGATCGTCACGAGGTCGGAGGTGTCGCGGTCGATCTGCTCGCGCTCCGCCGTCAGCACCGCGCCGCGCAGGGCGGCACCGAGCAGGGCGAGCCGATGCGCCGGATCGGCCGGGCGATCGCGGAACACCTCGGCGAGGCGGCGGGCGTCGCCATACCGCTCGGCATGGATGAGATCGCTCACGCGAGCAGCCGCGGTCAGCACATCGCGCGGGTAGGGCAGAGGGAGCTCCGGAGGCCGCAACGCACCGCGCAAGTCGTGCAATTCCGGCAATTCGCCCAGTTCGGGGCGTTCCTCCGAGTCCGGGAGGGAGGAAGCGCCGGAAATGGTCACGGCAGAGAACCTACCAACCCGCGCCTGGGCGACACAGCGGATCACGTCGACCCATGCACCGATCAGATCCACTCCATACACTGTTCACCGGCCCTGCGGGCGTGGACACATCGTCCCCGCCACGGTCACGGGTCGAGGAGAGGTGGAGCGTGGTCATCGGTTCGGCAGTGGGCACAGGACGACGTGCCGCTCCCGAGACAGCTCCCGGGATCCCCCAGGCCGGCCCGTTCGCCGGCCATCTGCATCTCGACGAGACCATCTCCCCGGTGGTGCGCACCGACTTCGATGTCGCCGCCTACGCGAAGCGCAGCACCGACCGGATCGTCGTGGACTCCTCGCAGCGCGCGGCCGACGGCCCCCTGCCGGCCGAGCTGCGCGCCACGCTCGGTGTGCTGCACCGCCTCGAGGCGTCCGCCCTGGCCGAGTCCCGGGCGATGCTCGCGACCTCCACCGGGAACGAGGCCCGGATCACCGCCTTCTTCGCGACCTGGCTCGTGGAGCGGTTCTGGCAGTCCCGCGCCCTGCGCGACGTGCTCGCCGGCGACCGCCCCGCGGACGTCGCGGAGAGTGCTGCTACCGCTGATCCTGCTGCTACCTCTGGTACCGCCGATACCGCCGAGCAGCGCTCCGCACTGCATCCGCTGCACGCCCTGCGGCGCGTCCACGTGGACCGGGTGCAGCCGCTGCTGTCCCCTCTGTGGGGGATCGTCACCGGCGAGGGCGTCACCGCCGGGCACATGGCCCGCATGGCGATCCAGGAGGCGTCCCTGCAGGCCGCGCTGGTCGCGGTGTCGCGGCAGCTGGACGGTGAGGCGAAGCGGGTCGTCGATCTCGTCGCGCGGCGGCACGACGCCGCCGTCGGGTTCTTCACCGCGGAGGCGATCACCCGCATCACCCGTTCCCGCGGCGAGGCGGTCAGCGCACGCGCCGTGCTGGCCCTGTCCTCCCCGCTGCACGGCGGGGGCCTGGCCGACGCCCAGCTGCTCACCGCCCTGCGGGTGATCGGCGCCGACGCCCGCGACCGTGCCTCCCTGCGGCGAGCCCGGTTCGAGATCACGCGGCTCCTGCCCGGCCCGGACCTCTCGGGCCGTCTCCCCTTCCCCCGTCCCCTGAAGGGAGCGTGACATGGCCTTCGACCTCGACCACTTCGCCGAGACCTCGATCCCCGTCAAGTACGAGGATCTCGACTTCGACACCTTCGAGTCCCAGCCGCTGGACGAGCAGACCCTGCGCTCGCTGCGCTATATGTGCGACGTCGAGTTCCACACCTCCTGCTTCCTGCGGGACATGCTCGTCACCCCCTCGCACCGCGAGGAGGACACCGGCGGCTTCATGACAATGTGGAACCGCGAGGAGTTCTGGCACGGCGAGGCCCTGTCGCTGGTGCTCGCCAGGCACGGCATCGTCGTGGACTACGACGAGCTCAAGGCCAAGCGGGTCAAACTGGGGTGGAGCAACGCGCTGGGCCCGCTCAAGCAGTCCGTGATGAGCAACCTCGCCGGCACCGACTTCGTCGCGGTGCACATGGTGTGGGGCGCGGCCAACGAGCTCTCCGCCGTGGCGGCCTACCGTCGGCTCTCCGCACTCACCGACCACCCCGCGCTGTCCCCGCTGCTCAAGCGGATCGCGCAGCAGGAGACCCGGCACGTGGCCTTCTACACCACCCAGGGCCGTGACCGCCTCGAGGCCTCCGCCACCGCACAGAAGATCGTGCGCCTGGTGATGTCCCGCGCCTGGAAGCCCGTGGGCAGCGGCATGATGGACGAATCCGAGGTCAAGCACGTGATGGGTCACCTCTTCGGCGGCCAGCCGCGCGAGCTCGACAAGCTCGACAAGCGCGTCCAGAAGCTGCCGGGCCTGGGCGACCTCACGATCTTCCGCAACGCCTTCGCGCGCCTCGGCATCGCCTGACACACAGGCCGCCCGGCGAGTGACCTGAGGGCGGATCCCGCCTAGGGTCGGGCCATGACCCCACTCCCCCGCACGCTCCAGCGCCCCGGCGCCGCCCTGCGCTATGCCGATTCCGGGGGCGACGGGCCGCCGGTGGTCCTCCTCCATGGCGCCGGGATGGACCACCACGCCTTCGACCCGCAGGTCCCGCCCCTGATCCGCGCCGGGTACCGGGTCATCACCTGGGACCTGCGCGGCCACGGCGACTCGCTGCTGGCCCGCCCCGTGCGATTCACGGCGGCCGACGCCCTCGCCGATCTCGAAGCCCTGCTGGACGTGCTGCAGCTCGAAGCGCCCGTCCTGGTGGGGCATTCGCTGGGCGGCGGGCTCTGCCAGGCGTTCGTGCGCGCACGTCCGACACGCACCGCAGGACTGGTGGTGCTCGATGCGACGTGGAACGCGGGACCGCTGACCCGGTTCGAGAGCGTCGTGCTGCCGCTGGCCGCGCCGCTACTCGCCCTGATCCCGGCATCCCGGATGCCCCGGCTGATGGCGCGGGCATCCGCCGTCACCCCCGCGGCGATCGCCACGACCGAGGAGGCCTTCACCGCCATGCCGAAACGGCGCTTCCTCGACGTGTGGAGGGCGACCGTCACTCTCGTCGACCCCGATCCCGGCTACCGCACCCCGGTGCCGCTGGGGCTGATCCGCGGGGAGCGGGATGCCACGGGCAACATCGCCACCGCCATGCCGCGGTGGGCGCGAGCCGAGGGCGTGGCGGAGAACGTGATCCCGGGGGCCGGCCACGTCGTCACGCTCGATGCCCCCGAGGCGACCAGCGCTGCGCTGCTCGAGGTGCTCGCGGGGATGCTGCCCGCGCAGCGATGATCCTCCGCTGACATCCCCCGCTGACCAGGCCCGGCCGGGGTCGCAGGGCTCAGCGGGCCGCAGGCTCCACCGCGTGGGCCGAAGCTCCTGGATCACCGACGTCGACCGGACCCGCCGGATCAGCGGCCCCGCGCGCGGCGACGAGGCGACCGCTCCAGAGGACCCCACCGACCACCAGCGCGCCGCCGATGATCTCGAGCAGGTGGGGGCTCTCGCCCAGGACCAGCCAGGCCGCGGTGATCCCTACGACGGGCACGAGCATCGAGAAGGGGGCGACGACGCCGGCGGGATGCTTCGTCATGAGCCACACCCAGATCCCCGATCCGACGATCGTGCCGAAGACGATCGTGTAGGCGAGGCCGATCCACGCGGGCACCGCCTGCGCCGTCAGGGAATCGGCCAATGAGTCCGTGATGCGGCGGGGTCCCTCGAGGAGGAGCGAGAGGGCGAGCATCGGGATGGGTGGCACGATGGCCATCCACATCGTCAGCTCCAACGGCCTGGGTGGTGCGGCGAGGCGGCTCGAGATGTTCCCGATCGCCCAGCCGAACGCCCCGAGGACCACGAGCCAGAACGGCCACCAGGCCCCGGCTCCCCCGCGGGAGATGCCCACGAGGACGAGGCCCGCCACCGCGACGCCGATGCCCAGCGCGCGCCGTGCGGTCAACCGCTCGCGGAGCAGGACTGCGCCGAGCAGCACGGTGAAGGGGGCCGACGCCTGGAGCACGAGCGAGGCCAGGCCCGTCGGGAAGCCGGCCGCCATGCCGGAGTACAGGCCGAGGAACTGCAGCGTCCCGAACCCGAGCCCGTACCCGACGAGCCAGCGCAGCGGCACCTGCGGGCGAGGGACGAAGAGCAGCGCCGGCAACGCCATCAGCGTGAACCGCAGCGCGACGAGGAACAGCGGCGGGAACTGCTCGAGGGAGGCGTGGATCGCGAGGAAGTTCAGGCCCCAGAAGATCGCGACGAGGCACGCGAGGGCGACGTGGGAACGGGGCATCCAGCAAGTATCGGCGCCACCGGACGTCAGGACCAGCGACGGGGCATGACGACACGATGCAGGTTTCCATCGCGGTGGTCCGGCAGGTCGCGTCGTACCAGGGTCGCTCTATGTCAGCTCGACGGGCATGCGCGCCGGCCGGAGGACGATCGCCGTGAACCGGCGGTCGGAAACGGGCTGGCGTCGAGTCGGGCGACGCCCGCCCGGAGGCCCCTCGCTGGACCCCAGCGGATCCCCCTACTATATTAGGACAAGCAGTCATAAACCGGACATTTGGGAAGCGCTGGGTGAGGCGTCGAGTCCCCGTGCTCCCGGACTGGAAACCACCGTACGACGCACGACCTGAGCACCGCCGACCACTCCCACCGCGCCACTTCGGCACAGCCCCCGAGGCGCGGAAGAACGAGGAACTCCCATGCAACCGACCGTCCGGATTCTAGGAACTCACGGCGTCCCCGCCGCATACGGCGGCTTCGAGACCGCTGCGGAGAACGTCGGCATTTATCTTCGGGACCAGGGCTGGAAGGTCATCGTCTATTGCCAGGTCCCCGGCCAGGGTGCAACAACCACCGATGTATGGAACGGGCTCGAGAGGGTGCTGATCCCTGAGTCACGGGACGGCTGGCTAGGGACTTCCTCCTTCGATCTGAAGTCGGTGCGTCACGCTCTCCGCGCTCACCGGAAGGGCGACGTCTGGCTCACCTTCGGATACAACACCGGCGTCTTCGACATCATCCCGCGCCTCCGTCGGATCCCTAACGTCGTCAACATGGACGGCATGGAGTGGACCCGCAAACGGTGGGGTATCGCGAGGCAGGCGATCCTCCTGGCGAACGAGCGGATCGCCGGCTGCGTCGGCAACGTCCTCATCGCGGATCACCCCGTGATCGCCCAGTACCTCGGCCGTCACTTCGGTCGCCGTCGGGTCACCACGATCACCTACGGCGCCCATGAGGTGACCGAGGCCCCGGTAGGCCCGGTCGAGGCCGCAGGGCTGACGCCCGGCCGCTACGGCATCGTCGTCTGCCGACCGATCCCGGAGAACTCCGTGGTGGAGATCGTCTCGGCCTGGTCCCGTAAGCACCGGGGCATGCCCCTGGTCGTCGTCGGCCCGTACGGCGACACGGACCCATACCACGCAGAGGTCATGGCCGCGGCGTCGGACGAAGTCATCTTCCCGGGCGCTATCTTCGAGCCCGCACGACTCAACGCGCTGCGGCATCACGCGGCGCTCTACCTCCATGGCCATACGGTCGGGGGGACCAACCCCTCGCTCGTCGAGGCCATGGCGGCGGGCAACGCGGTCGTCGCCCATCGCAACGTGTACAACACCTGGGTCGCCGGCGAGGGGAACGCGTACTTCACCGACGCCGATGACCTCGGCACGATCCTCGACGATCTCGTGGACGACGCCGCGCGCCAACGCACGATGGGCGCGGCGAGCCATGCCCGCTACCTCTCGGAGTTCACCTGGGACAGAATCGGGGGCGAGTACGAAGCTGCACTGTGCAGAGCGCTCGGCCGACAGCTTCCCGCACGGATCGGAGCCGCCCGATGATCAACCTCGCCGTGGTAGGTCTCGGAAAAATGGGACTCTCCCACCTCTCGATGATCAACGCCCACCCCGACGTGAAGGTGGTGGGCGTCTGCGACGCCACGGGCTACGTGCTCGACGTGCTCACCAAGTACACCGGCATCGCGACGTTCAAGGACCTCACCCGAATGCTCGACGAGACACGGCCCGACGCCGTGATCGTCGCGACTCCTACACACCTGCACTCGGGCATGATCCGCGAGGCACTGCGCCGCGGTATCCACATCTTCTGTGAGAAGCCGCTGGTCCTCGATCCCGTAGAGAGCCTCGAACTCGCAGAACTGGCACAACGGTCCGGGCTGGTCACCCAGGTGGGCTATCACAACCGTTTCGTCGGGACATTCAGCGAGGTCCACCGGTTGCTCGATCACGGGGCCCTGGGCCCCGTCACCACGGCTCTCGCCGAGGCCTACGGTCCCGTCGTCCTGAAGCCGGCCGGCCGCACCTGGCGCAGCCAACGGTCGACCGGCGGCGGATGTCTCTACGACTATGCCGCGCACCCGTTGAACCTGCTGACCTGGTATCTCGGCGCACCGGATGCAGTCAGCGGCAGTTCGCTGACAAGCATCTTCTCGGCGCACATCGATGATGCCGTGGCGAGCACCCTGCACTACCCCCAGGGGAGCGCGCAGATCATCGCCAACTGGTCCGACGAGTCCCAGCGGAAGATGACGACCCGCGTAACCCTGTGGGGCACCCACGGGAAGATCTACGCCGATCGACAGGAGATCCAGGTGTACCTGCGAGACACGGCACCACCTCTGGAGGGGTACGAGCCCGGATGGAACGTCAAGTACACGACGGAACTCATGGAAGCGCCTTGGTTCTACCTGAGGGGCGAGGAGTACAGCGCCCAGCTCGATGCGTTCGTGGGCCGGGTTCACGCCGGCGAGAGCTCCGGACAGAACGACTTCACCTCAGCCTCGGTGACGGACGGGATCATCGCCATGATCAGTGAGGATGCGGGAAACTCACAAGGGCGACTCACCAGGGCGACTGCTGCACCCGCCGCAGAGTCCCTCCCGACTCGCGCGCGGAGCGCATGGCAGCTTCTGCGGGGGGCGAGTGCACGATGACCAGCACCTCCATCTCTATGGATCGCCTGCTCTTCGGCGACAACCAGTTCTTCGGGATCAACCACATGTCCGAGGAGAAGGCCCGCACGCAGCAGATGCGCTTCCAGGACACCGACGCCATAATGAGCGTTCTCGATGCGGCACAGGACGAAGGCGTCCGCACCTTCATGTGCACGACGCACGACCGCATGCAAGAGGTCTGCGACCGGGCGCGCACTGATCCCGCCCGATACAGCCAGATGAAGTTCTTCCCGTGCATGCCGTATGCCCACAAGTACGCCAATGCGATCACCGAAGGAGGTTTCCTGGGCGCCGTCCGCCAATATCTCCCGGAGACCGGCCTCCTGGACAGCGTTGCGCGAGGCACCTCGTCGCTGGCCCGCAAGGACATCGAAGGGATCGCAACGCTCCTGATCGACGCAGAGCTGAAGATGTTCCGCGGCTTGTCCACACCGGTCATCTGGATGCAGAACGTCGTCGTCGACCTCCTGTCCGGGTTGGGCTTCACCGAAGCCTTCCGGATCTTCGCCGACCACGTGCGCACGAAGTACGGCGCAGAACCCGGATTCATCACCATGAATCTGCCCCGGCTGCTCGACGACCTGGACTCGGTCGGCGTCACCAATCCGCTCGTCTGCTCGAACATCAACAAACTCGGTTTCCGCATGTCCGGTGGCGTCGAGGGATATCTCGACGCCATCGAGAAGCGTCCCTTCCGTGCCGTCGCGATGTCCGTCTTCGCAAGCGGAGCGCTGTCGCCCCGTGAGGCGATCGAGTGGACGTGCTCCCTCCCGAATCTCGAATCGATCGTCTTCGGGGCCTCGAGCCGTGCACACATTGCGTCGACCGTGAGCCTCGTCGACGAGTACTGGCCTCACGAGGCGGTCGGCCGGAGATGAGCACCCAGGCTGCCGCCGCGCCCCGGACCGTGCTGGTCGCGAATCCTTCGGCCGACCTCTACGGGTCGGATCGGATGATGTTGGAGGCGGTTCGGGGCCTGCTCAGCCACGGCTCGAGGGTCGTCGTCACGTGCTCCCGGACGGGGCCCCTGGTTCCGGTCCTGGAGGAGCTCGGGGTCGACGTTCATGTCACAGATGTCCCGGTCATCCGCAAGAGCATGCTCTCTCCTCGGGGGATGCTCCATCTGGTCCGGACGGTCGCCTCGAGCTTTCCTCGCATGCGCCGACTCATCCAGGACGTCGGGGCGGATGTGGTCGTCGCGAACACCTTGACCCTCCCGTTCTGGACGCTCGCAGCGAAGTCCTGCGGCCTGCCCGCCATCGTCTACGTCCACGAGGCGGAGTCTTCACTGTCCGTCGCGGCACGAACCCTGCTCACCGCTCCCCTCCGCCTGGCAAGCGGCGTCGTCTTCAATTCCGAGACGAGTCGCCAGGTGTGCCGACCACGATCACTGGAGCGGCGCGGCCGCGTCCGCGTGGTCCTCAATGGAGTGGCGGGGCCGCCCGCGACGCACCCTGCGCGCAGGGAAATCGAGGGTCCCGCACGTCTCGTCTTCGTCGGTCGACTCTCCCCTCGCAAAGGGCCGGACCTCGTCATCGACGCCGTCTCCCTCCTGCGAGAGGGCGGAGTGGAGGCGACAGCCGATCTGGTGGGCGATGTTTTCCCCGGGTACGAGTGGTACGAGGACGAACTGCGAGCTCGCGTGCAGGAACTCGACCTCGAGGAGTGCGTCAGCTTCCGCGGCTTCCGCTCCCCCGTGTGGGGAGCGATCGGCGACGCGGACCTGATGGTCGTCCCCTCTCGGGGCGACGAATCCTTCGGCAACGTCGTGATCGAGTCCCTGCTCTGCGCCCGACCGGTCATCGTCGCGGACCACACCGGACTCCGCGAAGCGGCCTCAGGCTTCGAGAGCGCGGTGCAGGTCGCGACCAACAGCCCCGAGGCGCTCGCCCAGGGGGTCCGACGAATCTTGCAGGACTGGAGTCACATACGGGACGCCGCCGCGCTGGACGCGACCGCGGCACGCGCCAGGCTCGGGACGGAGCGCTTCCACGGCGATTTCAGCCGGGCAGTCAGAGAGCTGGACCGATGAGCTCACGCAACCGCTTCGAGCCCCTTCATCTTGCGGAACCAGACCAGCAGTGCCGCGGCCAAGTAGAGGACCGCCGCGAGTGCGAGCAGGGAATACACGACCATGAAGCCGGGCGCCCATCCCCACAGGACGAACATGAAGCACCAGGTCCCGTAGTCCGTGGGAATTCCCAGCATGGCACGCACGGGCGACGAGCCACCGGCCTGCGCTGCCTGCGGCGCTCCTATCCGAGCGCGCAGCAGATCATTGAGGATCATTCCGAAGAACGTCACGGTGGCGACGACCGTGAAGAGGAGCGGCACCAGCAGCCATTGCACCTCGAGAGACTCGAAGAAGCGGTACGCACCGATCGCCACCGCAATATGCAGGGACACGAGCTTCGCCGAATCCACGATGTGGTCGAGCCACTCCCCCACCAGCGAACCGCCGCCGCGCAGCCTCGCCACCTGGCCGTCCGCGCTGTCCCAGGCATAGCCGATCGCCAGCAGGAGCCAGACCACGATCCCCAGAGGGATGGACGGCGGCACGAGCATGAGCAGGGCAATCCCGGTGAATGTGAAGGCGGCACTGACCAGCGTCACCTGGTTCGGGGTCAGACCGATCGCGTGGGCGACGGACGCGAGGAGACGGCCCACCGGTCGATTCACGTACAGCGAGTAGGCCGGGGCCCCACGCGCGCGACCCTTCTGCGCCTCGGCGAGACTGCGGTAAGACTCAAGAACGGTCACGGGGGATCCTCCGGGTTCCAGTGGACTTCGACGGCAGCATCTCTGCCCACAGCGGTGCAAGCAGTGGTGAACTCTAGGGCGACCGGGCAGATCACTCAGCGCTCGAACTCCAAGAATACCCCCGATCCACCTAAATCCAAAGTTTTCTCTGCAATTTATTGCACCCTCTTCGTGCGCACCGCCTCATTCAAAAGCCCCTTCGTCGCGCCATTTTATATATTCTCAGATCACTCGCCAGGATGCCCGCATTCCTGGCTGCCCGAATGGAAACCATGACAGACAGCTCAAGTAGCCCAAGGCGAATTCTCGTCCTGTGGGCGGCAGAGTCCTCACCGAACCTCGGCGTGGCCGTTCTGGCCCGGGGGTCGCACGACCTCCTGCGCCAAGCCTTCCCAAGCGCCGAGTTCACATTCGCGAACTATGGCGCAAAACCGGCCGAGGTCCCGTGGGGGCGACCGCGATCGCTGGTGCGCGAAAGGGTGCTCCCTCGCTACGGAATGCAGGAGTTCTTCCGCAGTTTCGACCTCGTCTGGGATACCCGTTCTGGCGACAGCTTCGCGGACATCTACGGGCTGGGTCGCCACGTGACGATGAGCATGGTCCATGAGTTCGCCCGCCAAGGCGGCGCACGGGTCGCCATGGCGCCTCAGACCATCGGCCCGTTCACCACACGTCGAGGCCGTGCCCTGGCCAAGCGGACGCTCTCCCGCTCCGATTTCGTGTTCTCCCGCGATCCCGTGAGCACCGAGGTGGCCACCTCGTTGGGGCGCAGTCCGGACCTCACCTCGGCCGATCTGGTCTTCGCCATCGACCAGCCAACTCCTGGAACCTCCCGGGACGTGCTGCTCAATGTCAGCGGGCTGCTGTGGAACGAGAACCCGCACGTCGACGCCGTAGGCTATCGCCGCGTGGTGCGCGAGGTGCTCGACCGCCTTCGCAGCGACGGCCGCGAAGTGACGCTGCTCGCCCACGTCCTGGACACGCCGAACCCTGACAACGACGTCCCCGCGGTGCGAGCTCTCGCCCAGGAGGCCGGAGGCGACCTTGAGATCGTCGTGCCGACGGATCTCGACTCGGTCCGGGAGGCGATCGCCGGCGCGAACGCTTTGATCGGTTCTCGGATGCACGCGTGCTTGAACGCGCTGTCCATGGGGGTGCCCGCGGTGCCTCTCGCCTACTCACGGAAGTTCGCCCCGCTGCTGGACTCGGTGGGGTGGAGCGTAGGTTTCGATCTCCGCACGGACGACCTCGCGACCATGCCGGGCAAGGTCGCAGAGGCCACAGCGCTCCTCGACCCTGCTCAAGCCCGGGCGTCGGCCGCTGCGGGCAGGAAGAGCCTGGATCCGATCATCGACATCTTGCGGGCCGCACCGTGATGGCCACGTCGACTCGGCCCCCGTCCACCGACGGCCGGCCCGGCAGCCTAGGCTCCACAGCGGCACGCGGCGCGCTCACCATGCTCACCGGACAGGGCATGCGCATCCTGTTGCAATTCGCGGGCCTGGTGGTCTTGGCACGTCTGCTCTCTCCCCACGACTACGGACTCCTTGCGATCGTCGTCGTGTTCATCGGCGTCGGGGAGATCTTCCGCGATTTCGGGCTGTCGTCCGCTGCGGTTCGAGCGCCGGAGCTCACGTCCGAGCAGGGCACCAACCTGTTCTGGATCAATACCGGAATCGGCATCGTCCTGGGCGGAGCGCTCTTTGCCGTCGCGACGCCTCTGGCTGCGGTGTACGGCCAAGGCGAGGTTCGTCCGATCGCTCAGGCGATGGCCATCATCTTCGTGCTGAACGGACTGGCGACGCAGTTCCGCGCTCATCTCATGCGCGGACTCCGATTCCGCTGGCTCGCGACCGTGGATGTCCTGGCCGCCGCGCTCGCTCTCGGAGTCGCGATTGGGGGCGCCCTCCTCGGGCTGCAGTACTGGGCGCTCGTCGCACAACAGATCACCCAAGCACTGGTGATCCTTCTCGGTGCTGTCATCGGCGCACGCTGGCGGCCCGGGAAGCCTCGCCGAGACGTCTCCGTCCGCTCCTTCCTGAGGTTCGGCGCGAACCTCGTGCTGTCCCAAGTCGTGAACTACGGAACGAACAACGTCGATACAGCGCTCGTCGGCTACGCCTACGGCGCTGCACCGCTCGGGCTGTACAACAGGGCTTACCAGCTCGTCGTCACGCCACTCAGCCAGATCCAGTCGCCCGTCACCTCCGTCGCCATCCCGATCCTGTCCAAGATCCAGGACGACCAGAGGAGATTCTCGGCGTACCTTGTGCGGGGTCAGCTTGCCCTGGGATATCCGATCTCACTCGGCCTCGTCACGATCGCCATCGCAGCCGACCCAGTCGTCGAACTGATGCTCGGACAGAAGTGGCTCGCCGCAGTACCTCTACTGCAGCTCTTCGCGCTCGCCGGGATCGCGC
>NZ_JBQSXM010000013.1:0-84463 GCF_052378285.1 Brachybacterium sp. AOP3-A1-3
CCCGGTCATCACCGGGGGCCCCCGCCCGTGATCGTGCTCCGTGGACGGAGCGAGCTCCGGAGACGGAGCCGTGGGTCAGTCCTTGCCGCCCAGTCCCTTCTGGATGAGGTCCATGACCGACGCGTCGGCGAGGGTCTGGGTGTCCCCGACCTCACGGTTCTCGGCGACGTCCCGCAGCAGGCGGCGCATGATCTTGCCGGAACGGGTCTTCGGCAGCTCGGAGACCACGAGCACCTTCCTGGGCTTGGCGATCGGGCCGATCTCCTTGCCCACGTGGGCACGGAGCATCTCGGGCACCTTCTCCTCGCCACCGGCGGCGGAGATCGCCTCGTCATTGCCCGAGCGCAGGATCACGAAGGCGACCGGCGCCTGCCCGGTCGTCTCGTCGTTCGCGCCGACCACCGCGGCCTCGGCCACCCACTCGTGGCTGACCAGGGCGGACTCGATCTCCATCGTCGACAGGCGGTGCCCGGAGACGTTCATGACGTCGTCCACGCGGCCCAGCAGCCAGATGTCGCCGTCCTCGTCGCGCTTGGCGCCGTCGCCGGCGAAGTACATCCCCTCGAACCGCGACCAGTAGGTCTCCTTGAAGCGCTCCGGGTCGCCCCAGATGCCGCGCAGCATGCCCGGCCACGGCTTGTCGATCACCAGGTAGCCGCCCTCGCCGTTCGCGACCGGCTTCCCGGACTCGTCGACGACGTCTGCGCTGATGCCGGGCAGCGCGACCTGCGCCGAGCCCGGCTTGGTCGAGGTGATGCCCGGCAGCGGGGAGATCATGATGCCGCCGGTCTCCGTCTGCCACCAGGTGTCGACGATCGGGCAGCGGTCCCCGCCGATCACGCGGCGGTACCACATCCATGCCTCGGGGTTGATCGCCTCTCCGACGCTGCCGAGCAGACGCAGCGAGGACAGGTCGAACTTCGCCGGGATCTCCTCGCCCCACTTCATCGCGGTACGGATCGCCGTGGGCGAGGAGTAGAACTGGGTGACCTTGTACTTCTCGATGATCTCCCACCACCGACCCTGGTGGGGGCTGTCCGGCGTGCCCTCGTAGATCACCTGGGTGGTGCGGTTGGCCATCGGCCCGTAGACCACGTACGTGTGGCCGGTGACCCAGCCGACGTCCGCCGTGCACCAGTAGACGTCCGAGGACGGCTTGATGTCGAAGACGGCGCGGTGGGTGTACGCGGCCTGCGTGAGGTACCCGCCCGTGGTGTGGATGATGCCCTTGGGCTTCCCGGTGGTGCCGGAGGTGTAGAGGATGAACAGCGGGTGCTCCGCCTCCACCCAGACGGGCTCGTGCTGGGTGGACGCGCTCTCGCGGGCTTCGTGCCACCAGACGTCGCGACCCTCGGTCCACTCGACGTCGCCACCGGTGCGACGGACCACGAGGACCTTCTCGACGCTGTCGCCGCCGCCGGCGAGCGCCTCGTCGACGGCGGGCTTCAGCGGCAGCTGCTTCCCGCGGCGGTTCTGGCCGTCGGCGGTGATGACGACCCGCGCATCGGCGTCCTCGATGCGCGAACGCAGGGCGTCGGCGCTGAAGCCGCCGAAGACGAGGGAGTGCGGGGCGCCGATACGGGCGCAGGCCAGCATCGCGAAGGTCGCCTCCGGGATCATCGGCAGGTAGATGGCGACACGGTCGCCGGTCTTCACCCCGAGGTCCGTCAGGACGTTCGCCATCTTGCTGATCTCGTCCTTGACCTCGGCGTAGGTGAAGGTCGCATCGGAGCCGTCCTCATACTCGGCGTACAGCGCGACCTGCTCTCCGTGCCCGGACTCCACATGCCGGTCCACGCAGTTGTAGGCGGCGTTCAAGGTGCCGTCGGCGAACCACTTCGCGAACGGCGGATCGGTCCAGTCGAGGGTCTCGGTGAAGGGGGTCTTCCAGCTGAGCAGGCTCGCCCGCGCCCTCCAGAAGGCCAGTCTGTCGCGCTCGGCCTCCTCGTAGAGGGAGGGGCGGCCGACCGCGTTCTGGACGAACTCGGAGGAGGGGGAGAAGGTGCGGGTCTCCTGGGAGAGGTTCTCGATCCCGGTGGCGGCGTCGTCAGTCATGAGTACTCCTGGTTCACGGGCCCCGGGGCCGCCGGGGCGTAACGGACGCGCCAACCGTATCGCAGGAGACCCACGTCACGGGCACGGTCCACCGCGTGGACGTCCGACGTCTGATGCCCGGTATGACGACTGACGACTCGTCGCTGATGTTTTTCGCCCGAGGCCGAGGAGTGACGCCCGAGGCCCGAGGGATGACGCCCGACGCGACCCGAGCACCCCGTGTCACACCGCGGGGTGGATCTCCAGGTGCTGACCGTCAGGATCGGTGACATGGACGCTGCGCACCGCCCCACCCTCGACCAGACGCGCGGGATGACCGCTCGCCGTGAGCCGCGCGGCAAGCTCCCCGAGATCCTCGGTGGTCGTGAAGCCGAGGTGGACGAGCGGGATCCGCAGATCTGGATGGGCCGAGTCCCTTCCGGGCCTGGAGGCCGACTCCCCCTCGGCCGAGGCGTGCAGGCCGATCCCGCCGGAACCCGGGTTCACGAGGGCCCGGTAGGACGGACTGCCCGCGTCGGCCGGAACGAATCCGAGGGCACCGAAGAACTCGACGTCACGGTCCCGCTCGGCCCCTACGGCGCTGGCTCGGACGGCGACCACGGACAGCCGGGCGTCCGCTCCAGCGCCGTCATGGGCGACGTAGCCGTAGTGGTCCTCCTGATCCTCGTTCAGGCCGATCGCCTCGCCATGAGGCCCGGCGATGTTCCCCTGGCGCCCATAGGCCTCGTCCCAGACCGTCACCTCGAGCCCGGCCTCGCGCAGCTGCTCGGCCGCGGCGTCGGCGGAGCGCACGACCATGCTCAGCTGGGTCTCCCCGGCCGGGGAGAGCGTCGCCGAGGTCGATGCGGAATGGACCATCACGCGACCACCGCCGCCGGCGACGAGCTCGGCGTACTGATCACTCGGCGAGGTCAGCAGCGGGGCCATCCCCACGACGCAGAGGAAGTCGATGAGCGCGCGAGGGTTCGCTGTGAACCGCAGCGGGAACACCGCGAAGGCACGGGGATCCGGGGTGGTTCGGTGGGCTGCAGCAGGATGTTCGGTCATGTCGATATCTCCTCAGGCGTCGTCGCGCTGGGTGGTGGAGGGGGTGAGGTACTGCGTCAGCGCGGTCTCGACGAGGGCGCTGAGGCTGGTGGACTCATCGATCGCGCGGTGCTTGACCGCGACCACGAGGCCCTTGGGCAGGTACACGTTGAACTGCACCTTGGGTGCACGGGCGGAGGAATCCGAAGCATCTACCATGCCAGAATGCTAGCATCCTTGCCACCGAGTTCAAGGGCCGGGCAGATCGGCGGAGACGCAGGCAGTGGGACTATCGTGGGATCTCGGGGCCCTCGATGCCGCCGTCTCCCAGTTGTCATCGCCGGAGCCGGCTCGTCCGAGCGGTCTCGATCGTCGCCATCGGATCTGACCGGCCCCCTGTGCCAGCACACGGTCGATTCCGAGGATGGCGTGCCCACGGACCGGCATCTGATGCATCTCGCGGCGCGCGCCGCCCATGAGCCCGGCGTGCGGGATCGAATTCTCTCTCCTGGTGCCTCTCGCTGCGGCTCCTGGTGAGTCTCCCGGGCGGAATAATGGTGGGATTCGACGTGATGGTCGCAGTGGGAATCGTGAAGGAGGAGGTGGCCCGGTGAAGATGCTCCCGGTCTCGGCCACCCTGCGTGCGCGGGTCGCCCTGGCACCGCGCGCGGTGGTGCTCATCGACAGGTTCGGCACGCTCACGGCGCAAGAGCTGCTCGCTCAGGCGCAGCTGTATCGGCATCGTCCCGGATCGGCACTGCCGGGACGCGGCCATTCCCCGTGGAACCTGCTTCCGGCGCACGCGCCGCTGCGACAGATCATAGTCACCGCGCTCTCCAGCGATGCCCCGCTCGAGCTGCGATCCAGCGGTGTCACCGAGCACCTCTCGCCGCGGCGCCGAGGCCCGCTCACGCCGTCGCAGTTCCTCACCCTGCTGGATCTCGGCCGACGGATCGGCCTGCGCCCGGGTCGCCGGGTGGCCAGCGCCGCCCCCGGGGTGCACGGGCACGGACTCCTGGTGGCGCTCGGTGCCCTCGCTCTCGGCTGCCCGTTGCTGGATCTGTCCCATCTTCCGGCCGCCGAGCGGGTGGATCTGCTGCATCGGCACGCCATGGACCTGCTCGCCGGCGCCCCAGTCCATCTGGTCGAGCTCATGCTCGCCGACCGCGAGCTGGGCGGGAACCGGCCGGTCCGCATGGAGCGCGTGATCTCCGGATCCGATGTCCTGTCCCCGCAGCTGCGAGCCGATCTGTCCCGGCACTTCAGAGCGCGTGTGCACGACGTCTACGGCACGGCGGAGACGGGCCCGCTCGCCGTCGACGGCCGCCCGCTGCGCGGCATCCGCCTGCGCGAGCGCGACGGCCGGCTGCTGGCCCGCACCCCGTTCACCGCGGGGCGCACGTTCTTCACCGATCGAGGTGAGATCGACACCGACGGCACCGTCCGGATCACCGGCCGCACCGATGACGCCCTCAGCCCGGGCGGCATGGTGCACGATCCGATCGCCGTGGTGCGCCTGCTGCGCACCCACCCGGGAGTCACCGCAGTCCAGCTGCGGGTCGTGCATGATGCGGAGCTCGGACCGTGCACCGTCGCCGAGGTGACGCTACCTGCGGGGATCCCGGCGGACGCCGCTCCGCTCCCGGAGGAGCTGCGTGCTCTGGTCCGAGATCATCTCGGCGCGGCGTCGGTGCCGCGCGAGGTGCGGTTCAGCAGTCCGGGACGCTGACGGGCACCGCGGTGACCGCGAGACCGCCCATCGCGGTCTCCTTGTAGCGTTCGTTCATGTCCTTGCCGGTCTGACGCATGGTCTCGATGACCGTGTCCAGGGAGACGAAGTGCTCGCCGGTGCCGCGCAGCGCGAACCGTGCCGCGGTGATCGCCTTGACCGCGGCCATGGCATTGCGCTCGATGCAGGGAACCTGCACCAGACCGCCGACGGGGTCGCAGGTCAGCCCGAGATTATGCTCCATCGCGATCTCGGCGGCGTTCTCGACCTGGGCGGGCTTGCCGCCCATCGCCTCGCACAGGGCCGCGGCGGCCATCGAGCAGGCCGAGCCGACCTCGCCCTGGCAGCCGACCTCCGCGCCGGAGATCGAGGCGTGCTCTTTGTACAGGGAGCCGATCGCGCCGGCCGTGAGCAGGAAGCGCACGGCGATCTCGTCGGGGTCGACCCCGTCGATGTAGGTGGTCGCGAAGAACAGCACCGCCGGGATGATTCCCGCGGCGCCGTTGGTGGGCGCGGTGACGACGCGGCCGCCGGCGGCGTTCTCCTCATTCACCGCGAGGGCGGCGAGGGAGACCCACTCGAAGGCGTTCATCGGCAGGCGCACCGGGTCCTCGGCGCTCAGCGAGTCGTACCAGGAGGCGGCGCGGCGCTTGACCTCGAGCCCGCCGGGAAGGGTCCCGCTGGTGGCGGTGCCCCGCCGGATGCAGTCGTCCATGGACTGCCAGATGGTGAGCAGGCCGGAGCGGATCTCCTCGTCGCTGCGCCACTGGCGCTCGCGCTGCAGCATCGCCTCGGAGACGGAGATGCCCTGGTCCTCGCACACCCGCAGCAGTTCGTCGCCGGTGGTGAAGATCGCGCTGCCCTCACCCTCCGCGGCGACCTCGGCGATCGAGCGGCCCATATCCGCCTCGTCGACCACGAAGCCGCCTCCGACGGAGAACATGGGCCGACGCACGAGCTCCTCGCCCGCGGCGTCCAGGGCCATGAAGGTCATCCCGTTGGAGTGCTGGGGCAGGAAGGTCAGAGGGTGCAGCACGATGGCAGAAGGTCGCAGATCCACCTCGAGCCGGCCGCCCAGCAGCAATCCGCCCTCGGCCTCGATCCTGGCCACGCGCTCCCGCCCGGAGATCGGGTCGACGGTCTCGGGATCAGAGCCTTCCAGACCCATGACCACGGCGTCCAGGGTGCCGTGCCCTGTGGCGGTGGCGGCGAGCGACCCGTACAGGTGCACCTCCACCTGGGCGACCCGCGGCCCGACCTGTTCGTCCTCGAGCACGTCGTGGGCGAACTGGGCCGCCGCGCGCATCGGACCGACCGTGTGCGAGCTGGAGGGCCCGATACCGATCTTGAACAGGTCGAACGTGCTGATGCTCACCGTCCGCCTCCTCGACGTGGGCTGCGGGACGGGGCACCGGAGCTGCCTCGCGCGCCACCCTTCCCGGCACCACCCTTCCCGGTGCCGCCCTTGCCTCCGCGACCGCCGGCCTGGCCGCCGCGCTCGCCGGCGCCGTCCCGGCCTGCACCACCACGTCCTCGGCCGCGGTCCTGGGCGTCCCGCCCGGCGGCCTCCGCAGTGCGCTGTCCACGACGGCCACCGACCGCGCGACCACCGCCAGACCGCGGCCCGCCCTGGCGAGACTCCGCGGCGCCGGCGTCCCCGCGCGCGCCTCGAGTCCTCGTACCGGCGCCGCGGTCCCCGGCACCGCCACCACGAGAACCAGCACCGCGACCACCAGCTGAGCGTCCTCCGGCAGTGCGACCTCCAGCGCTGCGGCCCCCACGACCCCCGGCATTCGTCCCCTCGGTCGCGGGATCCTCCTCCCAGGAGGCGCGGCGCTCCTCGTTCGCACGGCGCTCCTCGGCACGACGGGCATCCGCCCCGGAGGTGCGTCCGATGTCGAGCTTGCGGGGCGCGCCCTTGTACTTCACGAGCGCCGGGTCCTCCGCGGGCTCCCCGGCGGGATCCTGCCCTCCGAGCAGCTCGAGCGCCGGGTCCTCCGCGGTCGCGACATCCGCCCAGGTGGCCTCGACCCCGGCGTCGCGGATGATCCCGCGGGTCCTGTTCACCTGGTGCGGCAGAGCCAGCGTGACCACCACGCCCGTTGCGCCGGCGCGGGCCGTGCGACCGGAGCGGTGCACGTACTCCTTGAGATCGTCGGACGGGTCGACGTGGACCACCATCGTGACGTCATCGATGTGGAGGCCGCGGGCCGCGACGTCTGTCGCGACGAGCACCGGATAGGCACCCTCGCGGAAGCCGGCCAGCACGTTGATGCGCAGCCCCTGCTGCTTGTTGCCGTGCAGCGCGGCCGCGCGCACGCCGACCTCGAGCAGCTCCTGGGCGACGCGCTCGGCGCCGAGCTGGGTGCGGGTGAACATCAGGGTGCGGCCCTCGCGGGCGCCGAGCTGCGCGGTGACCGACCGCTTGGCCGACGGCTCGATCGCGAGCACGTGGTGATCCATCGTGGTCACGGCCGCGCTGACCGGGGTCGTCTCGTGGCTCACGGGGTCGACCAGGAAGGTGTCGACGATCTCCTCGACCTGGCCGTCGAGCGTGGCGGAGAACAGCATCTTCTGGGTGCCCATCGGGATGGCGGCGAGGATGTCGCGCACATCGGGCAGGAAGCCGAGGTCGGCCATGTGGTCCGCCTCGTCGACGACCGTGCTCTCGACGAGGTCCAGCTGGAGCGCGCCGCGCTCGGCGAGGTCGATCAGACGCCCCGGTGTCGCGACGACGATCCCGACGCCGCGGTTGATCGCGTCGGCCTGCTTCTCGATGTTCATCCCGCCGGCGACGAGCTGCGCCTTCACCCCGACCGCGCGGGCGAAGGGGTGGATGGTGTCGACGACCTGGACGGCGAGCTCACGCGTGGGGACCAGCACGACGCCCAGCGGGCGCTTGCGGTGCACCTTGCGCCCGCGGAAGCGTGAGGTCATCGCCAGGGTGAAGGCGAGGGTCTTGCCCGAGCCGGTCTCTGCGCGTGCCAGGACGTCGCGTCCTGCCAGAGCATCCGGCAGGATCGCCGACTGGATCTCGAAGGCCCGCTCGAGTCCCTGATCGGCGAGGACGCCGATCAGTTCATCGGGCAGAGCCATGTCCTCGAAACGTTCCCCACTGTGGGCGGAACGACGACGGGCCTTGGGCATGGTGATCCTCCTGACGATACGAACACCGCCATCATCCCGCATGTGCCGACCGTGGGAGACTGGAAGGACGATGTTGCGCACACTCATGACCTCGAAGATCCACCGAGCCACCGTCACGCAGGCAGACCTGCACTACGTGGGCTCGGTGACGATCGACCCCGTTCTCACCGAGGCGGCCGGTCTCGTCGAGAACGAGCAGGTCACGATCGTGGACATCACCAATGGTCACCGCCTCACCACCTATGTGATCGAGGGCGAGCGCGGCAGCGGCGTGATCGGCATCAACGGCGCCGCCGCCCATCTCGTGGCCCCCGGTGACCTCGTGATCCTCATGGCCTACGGCCAGCTCGACGAGACCGAGATCTCCTCGCACCGGCCCCGCGTGGTGCATGTCGACGAGAGCAACCGCATCGTCGCGATCGGCGACGACGGCGCACAGCCCGTCCCGGGGATGCCGGACCAGCTCTGCGGCCGCGAGTCGCACGGCATGCTCTGAGCCGTCCCCACGGCACTCCGCCTCGGCACCTCGCCTCGCACTCCGTCCCGGCACCTCGCCTCGGCACGTCGCCACGGCACCTCGCTTCGGCACTCCGCCCCGGTACCTCGCGATCGCCCATCCGTCCGGCCGCGGCAACCGGTGGACACGGGAAGCCCCTTTCCCGCTCGACGTCTAGGATCTCCCCCGTGAACACCGCCCAGCCCCCTCCCCTGCTGTGACCGGGGTCCTGGCCGGGTTCTTCATCGTCTGGTCTCTCATCGCCGTGGGCTGGGTGGCAGGTCGCACGGGCGTCCTCGGGCCCCACGGCCGCTATGTGCTGAACCGGGCGACCTTCTTCATCGCCTCCCCCGCCCTGGTCCTCGTGGGCCTGCTGAGCTCGGACCTGCGCGAGATCTTCTCCGTGCCGATGGCTGTCGCAGGCATCTCGGGGCTGGCCACCGGCGGTCTGCTGGTCCTCGGCGTGCGGCTGTTCACGAAGCGCCGGGGCACCGAGCTGGTGGTCGCGGCGATCAGCGGTTCCGTGGTCAACGGGGCGAACATGGGCTTCCCCATCGCCGCCTATGTGCTCGGGGACATCTCCCATGCCCTGCCGGTGATCCTCTTCCAGCAGGCCGTCTACAACCCGCTGTACCTGTTCGTGCTCCACCAGATCACGGAGAAGGAATCGCTCGGCCCCCGGGGCGTGGCGCGCAGCATCGGCGCGAATCCCACGATCATCGCCGCCGCGGTGGGCATGCTGCTCGCCGTGCTCGGCGCGAAGGTCCCGGACGTCGTGCTCGAGCCGATCCAGTCCCTCGCCGACATGGCCATCCCCGCGATGCTGCTCGCCTACGGGCTGTCCCTGCACGGCTCCCGGCCCCTCGCGAAGGACGACGGATATCGCGGCCTGATCGCCGTCTCCTCGAGCGCGAAGCTGCTCGTGATGCCCCTCATCGCGCTCGGCATCGGCCTGCTGTTCGGGCTGTCCGGGCACTCGCTCTACGAGGTCGTGGTGATGGCCGCGCTGCCCACGGCGCAGAACGTCTATGTCGCCGCCGCCCGCTACCGAGCCGCGGAGAACCTCGCTCGGGACACTGTTCTGATCACGACGATCGGGACGGTCGTGGTGCTGCTCCTGATCTCCGGCGTGCTCGGCGTCTGACCGCCGAAGATCACTCAGAACGGGGACGGGCCCGGAGTGCCGGGCGCCAGCTCCTGGTCGAGGAACAGGCTCGCCGCACCGATCGCCCCGCCGTCATCGCCGAGCTGCGAGTTCTCCACCACGGCGCGGCCCTCGACCAACCAGTCCGCCAGAGCCTCCTGCACCTGCGCGGTGCCCACGGACCTCAGAGCGGGCCAGGTCGGACCGCCGATGATGATCCGTCGCGGGTCGTGGATACCCGCCAGGAGCCGCACCGCGGCACCCAGGGCGTTGCCGTGGTCGGCGATGACGCTCCGTGCCGGGTCCGAGCCATCCTCCGCCGCCTGCGAGAGGGCCGCGAGCGCGGCGGTCATGTCGTCGCCGGCTGGCAGAGGGACGCCGAGAGAGCGCGCGCTGCCCACCAGGACATGAGCGTCGGTGTAGAGGCTGAGGCAGCCGGCGCGGCCGCAGGAGCAGATCTCCTCCGCCCGGCCGATCGGCAGGTGCCCGATCTCCCCGGCCTGCGTGCTGCCGCCGCGGTGCACCCGTCCGTTGGCGCTGATCGCGGAGCCGACGCCATGCCCGACATAGAGGTACAGGACGGTCTGCGACGCATCGAGATGCCGCGACCAGATCTCCCCGGTGAGGGCGGCGTTGGTGTCCTTGTCGAGCATCGCCGGGAGCCCTGTCGCCGCGCTCAGCGCGTCGACCACCGGGACATCGCGCCAGCCGGGCATCCACGGCGGATCGCGCAGGATGCCGGCCTCGGCATCGAGACCGGCCGGGGCCGCGATGCCGATCCCGAGCAGCCGACGGCCGGCGGGCAGGGCCTCCTGGGCATCGGCCCGCTCGTTCCGCTCGGCGGGGTCCTCGACGGGCTCCGACGGCCGTGCCCCGAGGGATCGGGTCAGGGCCCCGATCGCGTCGGCGATGCGTGCGATGTCGGCCTGAGGATCCTCCGTCGGCGGCTCGAGGGTCGCTCTGGCCACGGGACGGGCCGCGAGGTCGCAGACCACGACGGTGATGTGGGCGGGGTCCAGGTGCACCCCGATCGCGAGGCGCGCATCGGCGACCACCCGCAGCAGCGTGTGCGGCTTGCCGGGGCCGGAGATCCGCCGTCCGGCCTGCTCGATCAGCCCGTCCGCCAGCAGGCGGCGCGTGATCAGGGAGACCGCCTGCCGGGAGAGATGACTGCGCCGGACCACATCGGCCTGCCCGATGCCCTCCGGGGCGCTGCGGATCGTCTGGAGCACCAGCTTCTCGTTGAACTCGCCGATGTCCGTCATCGATGATCCGCGCATCCCACCCCTCCTCACCTCGCCTGACGCCTGCCCGACGACGATATCGCTTAAGCGGTTATTGCATTAGTCCATCGGTGTGAGTAACCTACCTCACAGGAACAGCGTGGTCCGTGCGCCGAGGTCGGCACACCCACGAAGGCACCGATGCCTGGCGTTCCGTTCCACCGCTCCGATGGCGGCGCGGTGAGTACCCGAAGGGAGAGCGATGAGCGCGAGCGAAGCCATTGCCACGGACACACCGCGGGCCGGATCATCCGGCGCCGGCCCCGTCGCAGACCGCACTGCGCGAAGCGGGCCCAGCGCCCGGAACGGCACCGGCGGAAAACCCGCCAAGAGGAAGCTCACCGGGCGCGAGAAGCGCAATCTCCGGGTGGGATTGCTCTTCATCTCCCCGTGGATCATCGGGGTCGCCGTCTTCGTGATCTACCCGTTGATCTACTCCTTCGTGATCAGCCTGACGCAGTACTCGGGCATGCAGTCCCCGACGTTCATCGGGTTCAAGAACTACATCGCCGCGTTCGCCGACCCGATGGTGCACACCTCGGTCGGCAACACCGTGTACTACATGCTGCTGGCGGTGCCGATCGGCCTGATCATCGCCCTCCTGCTGGCCCTGGCGATGAACCGCAACGTGCGGGAGGTGGCGATCTACCGCACGCTGCTGTACCTGCCCTCGCTGATCCCGATGTTCGCGATGTCCTTCATCTTCATCGTGTTCGTGAACCCCCAGTTCGGCATCGTCAACCAGTTCCTGGGGCTGTTCGGCATGCCGGACACGAACCTGCTGGGCGAGCCGCGCTACGCGAAGATCGTGATGATCGTGATGGCCCAGCTGGGTGCGGGCAACGCCGCCCTCATCTACCTCGCAGGCCTGCGCAACATCCCCGAGACGCTCTACGAGGCCGCCCGCATCGACGGGGCGAGCCGCATGCGCCAGTTCTTTTCGATCACCGTCCCGCTGCTGACCCCGACGATCCTGTTCAACCTGATCACGGGCGTCTCCGGCGCGATGATGGTGTTCACCGAGGCGTTCATCATGACCAACGGCGGTCCGGACAACTCCACGTTGTTCTACATGCTGTACCTGTACCGCAACGCCTTCTCGTACGGGCAGCTGGGCTTCGCGTCCGCGCTGGCCGTGCTGCTGTTCCTGTTCGGCATGCTGCTGGCCGGACTCATCTACTGGCTCTCGCGCCGGTTCGTGAACTACGACGTGTCGGCCGGCTGAGGAGCAGAACATAACCATGGCTATCAATACTCTCGAGACCGGGACGCAGAATCTCGGTCAGTCCCCCACCAAGATCAAGTCGCGGTCGAACTACGGCCGCAACCCCGACGGCTCCCGTCAGGGACCGGTCGGCAAATGGGTGTCACGCCTCGTGATGCTCGTCGTGCTCGTCCTGTTCTCCCTCCCGCTGTACTGGATGCTGATCTCCGCACTCAAGACGCCGGAGGAGCTTGCACAGTTCCCACCCACCCTGTTCCCCACCGAGTTCCGGTGGCAGAACTTCGCCGACGCCGTCACGGTGATGCCATTCTGGACCTTCTTCCGGAACACCGCGATCATCACGATCAGCGTGGTGGTCTTCAGCGTGGTCTCGAACTTCATCGTGGCCTACGGCTTCTCCTGCATCGAGTGGCCGGGCCGCAACAAGGTGTTCTTCATCGTGCTGGCCACCCTGTTCCTGCCGTTCCCGGTCACCCTGATCCCCATGTTCGACATGTGGGCGGGTCTCGGATTCGTCAACACCTGGGTGCCGCTGATCGCACCGGCACTGTTCGCCGGAGGGTTCTTCACCTTCCTCCTGCGGCAGTTCATGCTGCAGACCCCGAAGGACATGATGGACGCGGCGCGCGTGGACGGTGCCAGCGAATGGGCCATCGCCTGGAGGATCGTATTCCCCACCGCACGCCCGGCCGTCACGGTCATCGCGATCTTCGCGGCCGTCGGCACCTGGAACGACTTCATGGGACCGCTGATCTACCTGCAGGACACGAGCAAGCAGACGCTCTCCATCGGTATGCAGGTGTTCCGCTCCGTGAACTCCCAGGACATCCAGTTCAACCTGCTCATGGCCGCATCCTTCCTGGTGCTGCTGCCGCTGGTGATCCTGTTCTTCATGTTCCAGCGCTACTTCATCAGCGGCATCACTCTCGGAGGCTTCAAGTGATCGATCGTCGAACCCTGCTGCGCGCCCTCGGCGCCGGCGCGAGCGTGACCATCGCCGGCGGCTCGATCGTCGGCTGCACCAACCGACCCGTCGGCGAGGAACGCGACCCCAACGTCGTGAAGGTCTGGGGAATCTGGGCCTCGGACCAGGAGAAGGAAGCGAAGGTCGTCGAGGCCTTCACGGAGAAGCATCCCGATATCAAGGTCCAGATCTCCCAGGTTCCCTCGAACGGTCAGGGCGATGCCTCCAGCGTCATCACGGCCGTGCGCGGTCGTACGGGACCTGACGTCTACTTCATGGACCGGTTCAACGGGGCGCAGTTCGCCTCTCTCGGTCTCCTCGAGCCGATCGACGGCCTCATCGAGGAGCACGAGGGGGTCAGTCCCGAGGAGTTCATGTCCGGGTGGGTCAAGTTCGCCACCGACGAGCTGTTCTACGACGGCCAGTACTACGGTCTCCCGATGGACACGGACACCCGTGGCCTGTACGTCAACCTGGATCTCGCGGACAAGGCGGGCATCGACCCGGCCCTGCTGGATCCGAAGAACGGCCCGATGTCCTACGACCAGATGTGGGAGATCAACGACCAGTTCAACGTCCAGGACGACCGTGGAACCTACGAGCGGGTGACGTGGATCCCCTGGGACGACCAGGCCTCGCTGCTCATGTGGGCCATGGCCAATGACGTGCCGTTCTTCTCCAACAAGACCTGCCACACGCTCTTGGACTCTCCCGAGATGCTCGCGGTCGCGAAGATGTACTCCGGGTGGATCGAGCGCCTGGACTTCCACCGGCTCGACGCGTTCAAGGCGACCTATCAGCCGCCCAACGCGCCACCTACCCAGACCTCGTTCTTCTCGGACCGTCAGCTGTTCCAGATCACCGGCCCGTGGGGCGTGCAGGGTCAGGCGGATTACAAGCCGGACATGAAGTACGGGGTCACCTATCTCCCCGTGCCGAATGAGGGCGACGACCCCTTCACCTGGGCCGGCGGCTTCGCCCTGGCGATGCCCAAGGGCGCAAGCATGTCGAAGGCGTCCTGGGAGTTCTTCAAGTTCTACGCCGGGTACGAGGGCCAGAAAATCCTCATGCCCCAGATCAGCCGCATTCCCACGAACATCGAGACTGTCAAGGATCCCAAGGGCTGGAACCGGGACATCTCCTTCTTCGTGGAGCTGATGGGCGTGGCCAAGTCGCGTCCGCCGCTGCCGGTCGGCACCAAGCTGTGGGACGCGATGTTCACCATGCAGGGCAGCCTCAACGAGGGCTCCAACACCCCGGAGAACCTCGTTCAGGAGGCACAGGCCTACGTGGACCCGACGATGCAGCAGTTCTGCCCGGTCTCCCTGCCCGAAGGATTCGGGGAACCGGATCCGAACTTCGACGTCAAGGACGTCGAAAAGGCCGTGGACGCCTGATCCTGTCCGTCACCCGGCCCGACCGTCCCGGAGCGGGGCGGAAGTCCTCGAACTTCCGCCCCGCTCCGACGACGTCCGCCCACCAGCACAAGCACGCGTTCCGCTGCCGGGGGATGCCGTCGGACCACCGACCAGCTCTCATCCACAGCCGTCCCCTCACTGGAACCACCCTCAGAGGAAGTCAATGATCGATCGACGAACCCTGCTCCGCGCCCTCGGCGCCGGCGCGAGCGTGACCATTGCCGGCGGCGCGATCGTCGGCTGCTCGAACCATCGCGTCGGAAAGGAGCGCGACCCGAACACCGTGAAGCTCTGGGGCCTCGGCGCCGCGGATGCCGAGAAGGAGGCGACAGTCCTCGAGGCCTTCTCCGAGCAGCACCCGGACGTGAAGGTCGAGGTCTCCCAGGTGCCCTCGAACGGCGAAGGAGATGCGTCCAGCGTCATCACGGCGATCCGCGGCCGAACGGGGCCGGACCTCTACTGGATGGACCGCTTCAACGCACCTCAGTTCGCCTCCCTCGGGCTCCTCGAGTCCATCGACGGTCTCATCGAGGAGCAGGAGGGAGTCAGCTCGGAGGAGTTCATGTCGGGGTGGATCAATTTCGCCACCGACGAGCTCCACTACGATGGCCAGTACTTCGGACTGCCGACGTCCACGGATACCCGCGCCATGTACGTGAACATGGATCTGGCGACGGAGGCGGGCATCGACCCCGCGCTGCTCGACCCGAAGAACGGCCCCATGACCTATGACCAGCTGTGGGAGATCAACGACTCCTTCAACGTGCAGGACGAGCGCGGGACGTACGAACGCGTCACCTGGATCCCCTGGGACGATCAGGCGAAGCTGATCATGTGGGCGATGGCCGCCGACGTCCCCTTCTTCGACAACTCCACCGGCCACATGCTCCTGGACTCCCCGGAGATGCTCGACGTCGCGACGATGTACGCCGGGTGGATCGAGAAGCTGGACTTCCCACGCATGGATGCGTTCAAGGCGACCTACCAGCCGCCGAACGCGCCACCTGCCCAGACGTCGTTCTTCTCGGACCGTCAGCTGTTCCAGATCACGAACCCCGGAGCCGTGCGCAGCCTCGCGGACTACAAGCCCGACATGAACTACGGCGTAACCTACCTTCCTGTGCCCTCCGACGGCGATGACCCTTTCAGCTGGTCCGGTGGATTCGCCCTGGCGATGCCCAAGGGGTCGAGCATGTCGAAGCCGGCCTGGGAGCTGATGAAGTTCTACGCGGGCTACGAGGGCCAGAAGATCCTCATGCCGCCGCTCACCGGCATCCCGACGAATCTCGAGACCATCGCGGACCCGGAGGGATGGGATCCGAGGATCGAGTTCTTCGTCGAGCTCCTGGACGTCACACAGTCCCGCCCTCCCCTGCCGGTCGGGACGAAGCTGTGGGACGCCATGGAGACCATGCAGGGCAGCCTGACCCAGGCGTCCGACACCCCGGAGAACCTGGTGAAGGAGGCACAGCACTACGTGGATCCCACGATGCAGCAGTTCGTCCCCTTCTCGCTCCCCGAGGGCTTCGGCGAACCGGACCCCAATCTGAAGCTGCCCCAGGGCTGATCGCCCGCCCCACCGTGTCCTCCTGCGCCCTCGTGGTGACCGCACTCTGGTCACCACGAGGGCGCGGTACGATGAACACGTGACACGACGGCTTCTGCTTATGCAGCCGCGTCGGACAAGGCCCGCGCCCGCCCCGCGCTCCTGAGCGCGCTGGTGTGCCTGTGCGGGCACCGACGCGGCTCCCCTCGCCTGCGCGAGGGTTTTTTCATGTCACGCGACACCTGACGGCATCTGCCGCACCGATCCTTCGGAGGACGATTCACCCATGAGCGAGGCCCCGTACCGCTACACCGCCGCCGTGGCGGACGAGATCGAACGCCGCTGGCAGCAGCGCTGGGACGAGGACGGCACCTTCTACGCCGACAATCCCGTCGGCGAGCTGCGCGGCGAGGTCGAGTCCCTCGAGCAGGCGGTGTCCGCGTCGGCCGCCGGTTCCGCGGAGGCCGCCGAGAAGATGTACATCATGGACATGTTCCCCTACCCCTCCGGGGCGGGGCTGCACGTGGGCCACCCGCTGGGGTACATCGCGACCGACGTCGTCGCCCGCCACCAGCGGATGATGGGCAAGAACGTCCTGTACACGATGGGCTACGACGCCTTCGGCCTGCCGGCTGAGCAGTACGCCGTCCAGACCGGCACCCACCCGCGCACGACCACCGAGTCGAACGTCGCGAACATGCGCCGTCAGCTGCATCGGCTGGGACTGTCCCACGACTCCCGCCGGTCGCTGGCCACCACCGACCCTGCGTTCGTGAAGTGGACGCAGTGGATCTTCCTGCGCATCTTCGACTCCTGGTACGACCCCGAGGCGCCGAACGCCGACGGCGTCACCGGCCGGGCCCGTCCCATCGCCGAGCTGCGGGACGAGCTGCGCGCCGGCACCGTGGACCCCTTCGCGCTGGCGGACCGCCAGAGCATCGATCTGCCCACGACCTGGTCGGACCGCTCCCCCGCCGACGTCTCCGCCGCCTCCGACGCCGAGATCTCGCAGCTGGCCGATGCCTTCCGCCTGACCTACATCTCCGAGACGCCGGTGAACTGGTGCCCGGGCCTGGGCACCGTGCTGGCCAATGAGGAGGTCACTGCCGAGGGCCGCTCCGAGCGCGGCAACTTCCCGGTCTTCACCCGGCGCCTGCGCCAGTGGAACATGCGCATCACCGCCTTCGCGGACCGCCTGATCGACGACCTGGACCGGGTGGACTGGCCCGAGTCGATCCGTTCGATGCAGCGCAACTGGATCGGTCGCAGCCACGGCGCACAGATCACCTTCCCCACCGCCGGCGTCGCGACGGACCCGAACGCCTCCTTCGACGTCTTCACCACCCGCGCGGACACGCTGTTCGGGGCCACTTTCTGCGTGCTCTCCCCCGAGCATCCGCTGCTGCAGGACCCCTCGGCCCTGCCTGCCTCCTGGCCCGAGGGCACCGCAGCGTCCTGGACCGGCGGAGCAGCCACCCCGCGCGAAGCGGTCGAGGCCTATCGGGCCCGCGCCGCCGCGCTGGGCGAGGACGAGCGCACGGCCGATGACCGCGAGAAGACCGGGGTGTTCACCGGCCTGGTCGCGACGAACCCGATGGACGGCCGCGAGCTGCCCGTGTTCACCGCGGACTACGTGCTGACCGGCTACGGCACCGGCGCGATCATGGCCGTGCCCGCGGAGGACGTGCGCGACCACGCCTTCGCCACGAAGTTCGACCTGCCCATCATCCGCACGGTGCGGCCGCCCGCCGATTTCGAGGGCGGCGCCTGGACCGGCGAGGGCGAGAAGATCAACTCCGCCAACGCCGATCTCGACCTCGACGGCCTGGACAAGGACGAGGCGAAGGCCCGCGCGACCCAGTACGCGAGCGACAAGGGCTTCGGCCGCGCCCGCACCACGTACCGCCTGCGGGACTGGCTGTTCTCCCGCCAGCGCTACTGGGGCGAGCCCTTCCCGGTGGTCTACGACCCGGAGAACCCCGAGGTGCCGATCCCGCTGCCGGAGTCGATGCTACCGCTGGATCTCCCCGAGGTCGCCGACTTCTCCCCCAAGACCTTCGACCCCCAGGACGCGGACACCGAGCCGCAGACCCCGCTCTCGCGCGCCACCGAGTGGGCCACCGTCGAGCTGGACCTGGGCGAGGGCCTGAAGACCTATCACCGCGAGACCAACACGATGCCGCAGTGGGCCGGTTCCTCCTGGTACCACCTGCGCTACATCGACCCCACCGAGGACGACGTCCTGGTGCGCCGCGAGAACGAGGAGTACTGGCTGGGCGCTCGCGAGGACGGCGGCGTGGGCGGTGTGGACCTCTACGTGGGCGGCGTCGAGCACGCCGTGCTGCACCTGCTGTACGCGCGCTTCTGGCACAAGGTCCTCTTCGACCGGGGTGACGTCTCCAGCCAGGAGCCGTTCCACCGTCTGTTCAACCAGGGGTACATCCAGGCCTACGCCTACACCGACTCCCGGGGCGTGTACGTCCCGGCCGAGGAGGTCGTCGCCGAGGCCGACGGCACCTTCACGTACCAGGGCGAGAGCGTCACCCAGGAGTACGGGAAGATGGGCAAGTCGCTGAAGAACGCGGTCGCTCCCGACGACATGTACGAGGAGTACGGCGCGGACACCCTGCGCGTGTACGAGATGTCGATGGGTCCGCTGGACCTCTCGCGCCCGTGGGAGACCCGGGCCGTGGTCGGCTCGCAGCGGTTCCTGCAGCGGCTGTGGCGTCTGGTGGTCGATGAGGAGTCCGGCGACCTCACGGTCTCCGACGAGCCGGCGGACCTCGCCACCCAGCAGGCCACGCACCGAGCCATCGACGGGGTCAGCCGCGACATGGCCCAGATGCACTTCAACACGGCCATCGCCAAGCTCATCGAGCTGGTGAACCACCTGACCAAGGTCGGGGCCGCGCCGCGCGAGGCCGTCGAACCGCTGGTGCTGATGGTCTCGCCGCTGGCCCCGCACCTGGCGGAGGAGCTGTGGTCCCGCCTGGGCCACGACGAGTCCATCTCGCGTGTCTCCTACCCGGTGGCGGATCCGGCGCTGGTCAAGGCCGATATGGTCACCTGCGTCGTCCAGGTCAAGGGCAAGGTGCGCCACAAGATCGAGGTCGACCCGGAGATCTCCGAGGCCGATCTGGAGGCCCGTGTCATGGCCGAGCCGCGGGTGCAGGAGGTCCTCGAGGGCCAGACCGTCCGCAAGGTCATCGTGCGCGCCCCGAAGATCGTGAACATCGTGGTCTGATCACGACGTCTCCGCACGATGCAGCGGCCTCGGGACCTCGGTGTCCCGGGGCCGCTTCGTCGCTGCACACCCTTTCCTCCACAACGCCCCGTCATCCACACTGCCGGTGAGGACCCGACGAACGGACGGCCCTGCTGACTACGGTCGCCGCATGGACACCATCTGGGGATGCGACACCGTGCACATGGACGAGATCGCGGAGAAGCTCGTCGAGAAGGCGGAGCAGCTGATCGAGCTCTTCCGACTCCTGCGCAGCGCCTCCGACGCCGCCGAGTGGATCGGGCCGGATGCCGAGGCGCACCGGGCACGGACAGGCGCCGTGGCCACGGAGGGCACCGACCTGTGCGGGATCCTGCGAGAGCTCTCACGACAGCTGGACGAAGAGTCTTCCCAGCAGACGACAGCCTCCCAGGCCGACACCGGCACCAATCCCCTCGTCGCGGTGCGCGCGGACATCACCGACCTGCTGCCCGTCCCGCTCCGGGACAAAGTCGCGGGGGCGAATCCCTTCGCCGGGGGCGGATCCGGCGACGAGCCCGCCACCACCTCGAGGTGGGGCCTGCCCCTCAGCCCGGAATTCAGTCCGTTCCCCGAGGTCGACCCGGGTTTCCGTGCCCCCTTGCCAGAGAAGCCGAGCTGGTTCCCCGAAATCACGTTCCCTGACGGTATGCCTGGCATCGGCGGACCGTTCGCCTCCCAGGATCCGTTCGGTCGGCACGACCTGCCCGAGGGCGAGGAGTACGACCTCTCGCAGGATGCCCTCGACAACGGCACGACGGTGCGGCAGGAGGTGCTCGGCCATGTCCCCGGAGCCTCTGAGGCTCAGCAGCTGATGGGACTGCACGATCTGAAGGGGAGGTTCCTGGACGGCGCCGAGGAGACGCTCGTGGAGCACGGCTACGAGTCCCTCGTCCCCGCCGTGGACCTCGCACGGGTCGGTCAGTCGGGGACCTCTCTCCTGATCGGCGAGAACTCCACGATCGGGCAGGCAGCGGACGGGCTGGACATGATGGTGGCCAATGCCGGGCAGACGACCGTCGAGGTGAGCGACGCCGTGGGCAACGGCGACCTCGATGCCGCCATCCGAGCCGGCGAGCGCGGCATCTACCGCAACTTCGAGGGACTCGGGACCATCGCGACGGCCTCACCGCTGTGGGAGCTCCCCGACGTCGGCGGCGACATGGCAGGCCATGCGGCCGATGCGATCGAGCCGTTCAGCCCGGCCGCCGCGGAACCGCTCCGCTCGGTGGAGGCCTCCGCGCACGACCTCGGAGACCAGGTCACCGGGGTCAAGGACGGACTGTTGGACTCCGAGCGCTGGTACGACGCCCGCCGCAGCGCCGCCCCTCTCCCGTGGGACCCGAAGTGATCCGTAACGGTTCGGGCTCTGCGCCGCTGCTGGTGGTGCCCCGAGCGGCAGGTTCTCTCGGCGACAGGGAGCCCCCGGCGACAGGAAGCCCCCGGCAGCAGGGCCCCCGGCGGCGGGGAGGTGATCTCCTCTCCCCGCCGCCGAGGGGCTGCGCCGTCCGGGCCGTCGGTACCTGAGATCAGTCGGCAGATGCCGGTCGCTCAGCGTCGGGTTCCGCCGTCCCGGGATCCTCGGAGTCAGCGGCATCCGTGTCCTGGAGGACCTGCAGCGTGAGGCCGGGACCGTCCTCGCGAGCAGCCACCGAGACCGTCTGCCCATCGTGCACCTCGCCCTTGAGGATGAGTCGCGCGAGGCCGTCGCCGATCTCCTTCTGGACCAACCGCTTCAGCGGTCGGGCCCCGTACATCGGATCGAAGCCTTCGGCCGCCAGCCACCGTGTCGCCGTCTCGTCCACCGTCAGTTCGATCCGACGGTCCTCGAGGCGGGCGGCGACCTCCGCGATCTGCAGGGTGACGATGCGGGAGAGCTGCTCGCGGTCGAGGGCGTCGAACATGACCACATCGTCCAGGCGGTTGAGGAACTCGGGCTTGAAGGAGGCCCGCACCACCTGCATCACCCGCTCGTGCTTGTCCCTCTCCTCGAGCGTCTGGTCCTGGAGCACATGCGCGCCGAGGTTCGAGGTGAGGATGAGGATCGTGGAGCGGAAGTCGACCGTACGGCCCTGCCCATCGGTGAGGCGCCCGTCATCGAGCACCTGCAGGAGCACGTCGAACACGTCAGGGTGCGCCTTCTCGATCTCATCGAGCAGCACCACCGAGTACGGCCTGCGCCGCACGGCCTCCGTGAGCTGGCCGCCCTCGTCGTAGCCCACATATCCCGGAGGAGCACCCACCAGCCGCGAGACGGTGTGCTTCTCCCCGTACTCCGACATGTCGATGCGCACCATCGCCCGCTCGTCGTCGAAGAGGAAGTCGGCGAGAGCCTTGGCGAGCTCGGTCTTGCCCACACCCGTGGGGCCCAGGAACAGGAACGACCCCGTCGGCCGGTTCGGGTCGGCGATCCCGGCCCTCGAACGGCGCACGGCATCGGAGACCTCCGCGACCGCGCTCTTCTGCCCGATCAGTCGCTGACCGATCAGGTCCTCCATCTCCAGCAGCTTCTGGCTCTCCGCCTGCAGCAGGCGGCCGGCGGGGATCCCGGTCCAGCTGCCCACCACATCGGCGATGTCGTCGGGCCCGACATGGTCCGAGACCAGCGGACGATCACCCTCGACCCCTCCGGCCGCCTCGTTCTCCTCGGCGTCCACCAGCTGCATCTTCAGCTCGGGGATGTCGCCGTAGAGGATCTTGGACGCCGCGGTGAGGTCACCCTCCCGCTGGGCCCGATCAGCCTGCATGCGCAGCGACTCGAGCCGGGCCTTCAGATCACCGACCAGGTTCAGGCCGGCCTTCTCCCGCTCCCAGCGCGCCGAGAGCGCCGTCATCTGCTCAGAGCGATCCGCGAGCTGGGACCGCACCGACTCGAGCTGGGCGATGCTGCCCGGATCCTCGCTGCCGGCCAGAGCCAGCTCCTCCATCTTCAGGCGGTCCACCTGGCGATGCAGGATGTCCAGCTGCTCCGGGGAGGAGTCCAGCTCCATGCGCTGGCGGGACGCGGCTTCGTCGACCAGGTCGATCGCCTTGTCGGGCAGCTGCCGGCCGGAGATGTAACGCGAGGACAGCGTCGCGGCGGCCACCAGCGCAGCGTCCGTGATGGACACCTTGTGGTGCGCCTCGTACTTGTCCTTGAGCCCGCGCAGGATCGTGATGGTGTCCTCGACACTGGGCTCTCCGACGTAGACCTGCTGGAACCTGCGCTCGAGCGCAGGATCCTTCTCGATGTTCTCGCGGTACTCGTCCAGCGTGGTCGCACCGACCATCCGCAGCTCTCCCCGGGCGAGCATCGGCTTGAGCATATTTCCCGCGTCCATCGAGCCGTCGCCGCTGCCCCCGGCGCCGACGACGGTGTGGAGCTCATCGATGAAGGTGATGACCTGGCCGTTGCTGGTGCGGATCTCGTCGAGCACCGCCTTCATCCGCTCCTCGAACTCACCGCGGTACTTCGACCCCGCGACCATCGAGGAGAGGTCCAGCGAGATCAGGCGCTTGCCGCGCAGCGAATCGGGGACGTCCCCGGCGACGATGCGCTGGGCGAGCCCCTCGACGACGGAGGTCTTGCCGACACCGGGCTCACCGATCAGCACGGGGTTGTTCTTGGTGCGGCGCGAGAGCACCTGCACCACGCGGCGGATCTCGGCGTCGCGGCCGATCACCGGGTCCAGCCGGCCCTCCTCGGCCTGCTCGGTGAGGTCCACGCCGAACTTCTCGAGGCTCTTGAAGGTGCCCTCGGGGTTCTGGGAGTCCATCTGGTTCATGCGCTCATCTCCTGGAGTCAGTCGGGATACGGCATCGCGAAGGGCCACCGGCGTCGCGCCGACGGCGGAGAGCAGCCGGGAGGCCGCGTCCTTGCCGAGCGCGATGCCGATCATCAGGTGCTCGGTGGACAGATAGGTCCGGTGCTGGGCATCGGCCTCGCGGCGCGCCGCATCCAGGGCGTCGAAGCCGGTGCCGACGAAGGTGGGCGATCCCGAGGCACCGCTGCCGCTGACCTGCGGGAGCCCCAGCACGGCCTGCTCGGCGCGCCGAGCGACGTCCTGGGGGTCAGCGCCGACCTCGGTGAGCACGGCACGCCCGATGCCGTCCTGCTGGGTCGCCAGCACCCACAGGAGGTGCATGGAGCTGATCTGGGGGTTGCCGAGCTGGACGGCCTTCTCGGCGGCCGCGGTGACGGCCTCCTGCGATCGGGTGGTGAACTGGAACTCCACGGTGCTCCTTCCCTGGGTCTGTACGGTGCCTCGAGGGGTGCAACGACCTCAGAGTTGAGTCTATTCCGCTCAACCCTGATGACTCTCGTCGTCCGGGACGAGGAGGACATCGCCGGTTGTCCACAACCGTCCCCCGGGCGGGCCCCGGTCCGGGATCATGGTCTCCGACACCTGTAGCATCGCACCCGTTACGGGGTGTGCCGCGTGTGGGGGAACAGACGCGATCTGCGCACCCTGTCCGCCATCAGCTCCCAGTCTCTGCAGCCGAAACCGAGGACCTCATGACCCAGCCCCCGAACCCGCCGCAGGACGGTCAGTTCATGCCCAACGGACGCCCTCGTCCCGGCGCGACCTCCACCGCTTCCGGCGCGCCGGCCTTCCAGTCCCAGCCGCGCTTCGTCGATTACGGCAATCCGCGCTCCCTGGACACCTCCATGCGACCGGCCTCCGGCCTCACCGCAGCCCGCTTCGCGCCGGCCCAGATCCAGCGACCTGATCAGGCTCAGCCGCAGTCCGCCTGGTCCACCCAGATGCGTCGGGTGCAGGAGGTGTCGCAGCACGCCACCAAGGTCCCGGCCGTCAGCCTCCTGGTCTGGCTCGTCGTCGTGGTCCTGGGCATCGCCCTGCTCCTGGTGCTGGGCTACTTCTTCCTGAAGTTCGTCACGGAGTCGAGCGCCAACCCGGTGTGGTGGCCGGTGACGGCCTTCATCGCCCTGTTCTCCCTGCTGGTGATCGCCCTGGTGATGTTCCTGGCGGACCGCTGGGATCCACAGCCCTTCCCCCTGCTGGTCGTCGCCGTGCTGTGGGGTGCGGCGATCGCCGCCTTCGCGAGCTACTGGATCAACACCTTCAACAGCTTCCTGACCTACGTGGTCACCGGCAGCGAGGCCGCGGTCGCCTTCGTGGGCCCGGTGATCAGCGCTCCCCTGGTCGAGGAGACCACCAAGGGCCTGGGACTGCTGCTGCTCATGATCCTGGCGCGCCGGTACTTCAACGGCCCGCTGGACGGCATGATCTACGGCGCGCTCATCGGCGGTGGCTTCGCCTTCACCGAGAACATCCTCTACTACACCCGGGGGCTCGAATCCGACGGCGGATTCGGGGTGCTGATCCTGTTCATCATGCGCGGCGTGCTGAACATCTTCGGCCACGCGATCTACACCTCGGCGACCGGCGTCATCGTCGGCTTCGTGGCACGCAAGTGGGGCACGATCATGGGCTTCCTCGTGTTCATCCCCGCGTTGATACCGGGCATGCTCCTGCACGCGATGTGGAATTTCTCGGCAGGTCTGAACAACTCCCTGCTGTTCATCGTGGCCATGTTCGCCGCAGAAGCGGTGCTGTCCTTCTTCTGGTTGATCTTCATCGGCGTGCTGATCTGGGACGAGTCCCGGCTGACCCGCATCCGCCTGGGCGACTACGCGAACCAGGGCTGGCTCACCCACGAGGAGGTCGACATGCTCGCGACCTGGAAGGGCCGCAGCGAGGGCAAGCGCTGGGCCTCCCAGATCGGGGCGAAGCCCGTGATGAAGAGGTTCATCCGCGAGAGTGCGGACCTCGCGTCGATCCGTCAGCGCCTGCTTGCCGACGGGTCGAACCCGAAGGTGGTCGGCATCGAGGCCCGGCTGCTCAACCGCCTGACGAGCAACCGTCAGGAGCTGCTGTCGCACTCCTCCTGAGCGGTGCGCGGCAGGTTGAGCGGTGCACCGCGAGGTGAACCGTTCACCCGCGGAGTGAGCGGCGCACCGCGGGCGCTTCCTCAGAGCGGTTGCTGCTCGTCCCGTCCCCGCAATCGGTCCAGGGCTCGTCTCTCCCGTTTCGTGGGGCGTCCGGTGCCACGATCACGACGCGGCGGGGCGGCCGCCAGCTGCGGCGGCGGCTCCGGGCTGTGGTCCTCGTAGGCGGTCCGTGCGATCGGTGCCCCGACCCGTTTGACGAGAATCTTCGTGACGATGACGATTTTCTCCCGCCCGGGCGAGCGGATCCTCAGCTCATCCCCCACTGCGATGCGCTGGGCGGCCTTGGTGGGCTCTCCATTGCGGCGCACATGCCCGCCACGGCATGCCGAGGTCGCCGCCGAGCGCGTGGGCATCAGCCGAGCGCTCCACAGCCATACGTCCAGGCGCACGGACTGCGGTCCGACGGACGGTTCTTGCCCGCTCGACGGTGCGCTCATGCGGTGGCGGGTTCCCGCACGAGGGGCCACGGATCCTGGGCCTCGAGCTGCGCCGCCAGCGCGAGCAGGAGGGCGTCCTGACCGGGACGCGTCGCGCCGAGCTGGACCCCGAAAGGCAGCTCCGTCCCGTCGATCTCCTCGCGATGCAACGGCACCGAGATCGCAGCGTTCCCGATCATGTTCCAGGTGCTGGTCCACGGGGTGAAGGCGCATTGGGCGTCGAAGTCCGCCGCTCCGTCGGCCAGCTGCAGATCCTCCGGGTAGGCAGGCGGTCCGGAGAGGGTCGGGGTGAGCACGACGTCGAAGGGGGCGAACTGCTCCCCCGTGCGCCGGGCGATCGACTGCACGCCCTGGAGGGCCCCCGCGAGGTCGACGCCGCTGTACGAGCGTCCGCGCTCCCGCAGCCAGCGGGTGAGCTCCAGGAGCTCGTCCTCCTGCTCGGGGGCGAGCGGGATCGACGCCGCGCCGACGGTCCACAGCGGCATGAACGAGGACCACTCCTGCGGGGTGAACGGTGCGCCGATCGGCGTCGTCTCGTGACCGAGCCCGTGCAGCAGGTCGATCGCACGCTCCAGGCCGCGCAGCGCCGCCGGGTGCACCTCCGTCTCGGCCGCGAGCGGCTCGCGCAGCACGGCGATGCGCAGCGGGCCCGGGGCGCGCCCGGCCGCTTCGCGGTAGCTGTCCGAGCGGGAGGGCCCCGAGAAGAAGTCTCCGGGGCGCGGGCCGGCCAGGAGGTCGAGCCCGGCGGCGACGTCCCGCACGCTGCGGGCCAGCACCCCATCGGTCGCCAGGCCCATCCCCTCGCTCGAGTACGGGCCGGGCGAGACCAGCCCTCGCGTCGGCTTGATGCCCACGACGCCGCAGCACGCGGCCGGGATCCGCACCGAGCCCCCGCCGTCGGAGCCGTGCGCGATCGGCACGATGCCGCTGGCCACCGCGGCGGCGGCCCCACCGCTGGAGCCGCCCGCCGTGCGGCGCACGTCCCAGGGGGTCCGGGCCGGCGCACCGGTCGCGGGTTCGGTGTAGCAGGGCATCCCGAACTCGGGCGTGCTGGTCTTGCCGATGGTCAGGGTGCCGGCGTCGAGGATCTTCTGCGCGACGCCATCGGTGACGCTCGCGATGTTCCCCGCCATCGTGGCGCTGCCTGCTTCGAAGGGCTGGCCGGCGACCTGGGTGAGGTCCTTGATCGGCATCGGCACGCCGAGCAGCGGGAAGCGGCGCGCGAGCTCCTCGAGCTGTCCGGTGCGCCTCGCCTCCGCGAGCTGATCGGACACGGCCCGGGCCTGGTCGCGGGTGAGGTCGTCCAGCACGTGGGCGAAAGCACCGACGACGCCGCCGATGCCGCGGGCCGCGTCGAGGGCTCCCTCGGCCAGCTCTCGCGGGTCGATCTCTCCGTCGCGGATCGCCGTTCCCGTCTCCAGCGCCCCGAGGGCGTCAGCCCCGTGGGACGGGGTCATCGGGCGGCCTCGTTCTCGTCGGCGTCCTCATCGGCGTCCTCGTCGGCGCGATCGCTGCCCGCGTCGTCCGCCGAGCGCCCGTCGTGGCCGAGGTCGGCGCGCACCTGGTCGAGGATCCCGTCGGTCGCTTCCGTGATCTGCTCCCACGCGAGGTCGAAATCGCTCTCATCGCCCCACCAGGGGTCGCGGATGCCGGTGTCGTCGACCGGTTCCGGCGCAAAGTCCCGCACCATGTGCAGTCGGCCGTCGAGAGCGTCGCCGCCGAGGCGCCGCAGCGGGCCGACGTGGTCGTGGTCCAGGGCCAGCACGAGGTCGGCCTCCTCCAGATCCTGTGCGCTCATGTGCCGGGCCCGATGGGCGGAGGGGTCGATGCCGTGGCGGCGCAGGAGCTCGCCGGCCCGCCGGTCGATCGGGTTGCCGACCTCTTCGCGGGTGGTGCCGACCGAGGCGACCTCCACCTCCTCGCCGAGGCCTGCCTGCTGGACGGCCTCGCGCAGGGCATATTCGGCCATCGGCGAGCGGCAGATGTTCCCGGTGCACACGGTGAGAATGCGGTACGTCATCGGTGATCGTCCTCCTGAGGGGTCGAGGAGTCCTCGAGCAGGTCCGAGAACTCGGGATGGCGGTCGATCCAGCCGCGGGCGAACCAGCAGGTCGCGATCACCCAGCAGCCCCGTTCGCGGGCGTCCTCGAGTGCGAATCGCACCAGGGCGGAGCCGACACCGCGGCCGCCGTGATCGGGGGAGACGACGGTGGATCGCAGATCGCGCACGATCCTGGGCCCGTCGGGTCCGTCCGGCCCTGTCGGCTCGTCGCCGTAGGCGAGGACGCCCACCAGCGCGTCACCCACGAGCGCCTCGAAACGGTCTCGGTCGCCATCGTGGACCAGGCGTACCGCGCCTGGTCCGGCGGAGGTCTCATCCATGCAGTTCACGGTACACTGCCGGTCATGCCCGCGCCCCTGATCTGGCACATCACCGAGCTGCCCGCCTGGGAGGCGGCCGCTCGGTCGGGTTCGTACACCCAGGCGACCCGTGGCCGCGACCTGAGCGAGATCGGGTACATCCACGCCTCCTGGCCGGAGCAGGTCTCCGTGGTCGCCAAACGCGTGTACCCCGACCGCCCCGCGAACCTGGTGATCCTCGAGATCGATGTGGGCCAGGTGGAGGCCGCCGGTATCGCGGTGGACATCGAGGCCGACGACGACGGCGAGGGCCGCGGCTACCCCCACATCAAGGGTCCGCTGCCGGTCAGTGCCGTGCTGCGGCTGCGGCGCACCAAGTGGATCGGCCGCGAATTCGTCGTCGTCGCCTGATCGTCGTCGCCTGATCGTCGTCGCCTGTGCGCACGGACCGAGGCCCAGGAGTGCGTGGCATTCCCGGACTCGCGGACGTAGCATCGGGCATGGCCAGATCCTCACCGTCAGCCCGTTACCTCGACATCCACCCGGTCGATCCGCAGCAGCGTCTCATCGACCAGGCCGTCGACGTGCTGAAGGACGGCGGCCTCATCGCCTACCCCACCGACTCCTGCTACGCGCTGGGCTGTTCGCTGGGCGCCGCCGAAGGCCTCGAGCGGATCCGCCGCATCCGCCAGGTCGACAAGAACCATCACTTCACTCTGGTGTGCGCGGACTTCGCGCAGCTCGGCCAGTTCGTCATCGTCTCGAACCCGACGTTCCGCCTGGTGAAGAATGCGACGCCGGGCCCGTACACCTTCATCCTGCCGGCCACCAAGGAGGTGCCCCGACGGATGGCGCACCCCAAGAAGCACACCGTGGGCGTCAGGATCCCGGATCATCGGGTCGCCCACGCCCTGGTGGAGGCGCTCGGGGAGCCGATCGTCTCCTCCACCCTGCTGCTGCCGGGCCAGGAGGATCCGCCCTCGGAGGGCTGGGTCGTGCAGGACCTGCTGGGCGATCAGGTGGACGTGATCATCGATTCCGGTGAGGTGGGCATCGAGCCGACGACCGTCGTGGACCTCTCCGGTGGTGACCTCGAGATCGCCCGGGAGGGCGCCGGGGACATCAGCCGCTTCTGAGGGCCCCGCTCGGGCCTCTCAGGCCGTGGGGCTCGGTGACCCCGTCGTCCGGGACCTCGTGCTGAGCACTCCGGAGAAGATCAGGATGCCCAGGGCATACAGCGGCATCATCCACAGTGCGTAGCGCAGGGTCAGGGCGTCGGCGAGGGCGCCGACGAGCGGCGGGGTCACGAAGAAGCCCAGGCGTGCGAACCAGCCCACGACGGTGATGCCGACGCCGTGCGGGACTCCCGGCATGTCGTCGGCCGCGCGGTAGGCCGCAGGGAACAGGGTGGCGACTCCCCAGCCGGCGGCGGCGAAGCCGATCATCGCCGTGATCGGACTGGTCACCAGCAGGGCGAAGGCCATGCCCACAGCCGCGATCAGCGCCCCGAGCCGGGCGGTGGTGCGGTCCCCCAGCCTGTCCACGACGTAGTCACCGGTGAAACGGCCGATGGTCTGGGCGCCCTGGAGGGCCACGAAGGCCATGCCGGCGACGAACGGGGTGACCGCGAACGTCGAGTCCATGAACAGCGCACCCCAGGTGCTGCCGGCGTCCTCGGTGGACCCGGCGAACACCAGGACCATGCCCAGGGCGCACACCAGCCCCAGTGCCCGCAGGCTCATCCCAGCGATGCGGAAGCCCGTCGGGGCGACGTCGGCGGGGACCTCCGCGCCGGAGGCGGCCGACGGGGCGGCGACCGGGGTGCGCTCGGTGGTGTCGTGCCCGGGGAGCATGAAGCGCAGCGACGACGCGGCCAGGACGCCGAAGACGACGAGGCCGATCAGTCCCTGCATCCACAGCGGCAGCCCGAGCTGGGCGCTCGCCGCGCCCAGCAGCCCGCCGGTGACGGCGCCCAGCGACCACCAGCCGTGATAGCTGTTCATGATCGAGCGCCGGTAGCGTCGCTCGACGCGCATGCCATGGGCGTTCATGGAGATGTCGGTGATGGAATCGGCCGCCATGGCGAACATCAGCGAGCCGGCGAGCCAGAGCCACGAGCCGGAGAGGTAGACGGCCAGATGCGTGGTCGAGGCGATGATCTGGGCGACGACGGCCACCCGCGCCGATCCGAAGCGGGACATCAGGGCCGCGGCCCCGAGCCCTGCGATCAGACCGCCGATCGGACCGATGCCGACGGCGAGCCCGAAGGCCGTCTTCGTGAGCCCGATGCTCTCCACGAGCTCCGGGTACCGGGGCACGATCGCGCAGAACGACGCCCCGTTGAGGAAGAAGAGCAGAGAGACCGCCCATCGGGCCCGACGGGCGTCGACGGGCAGGGAGGGGGACGCCGCGGCGCGCGACGAGGAGTGAACGTTCACGAGACGACATTGTCCGGGAGTCTCCCGCAGAAGCCAACCCGGTCGGCGTCGGACCGTCGGCCGACTACGTGGCCGGAGCCCACGTACGCTGGCGGCATGTCGATACATATCGGTGCCTCGCCCGACCAGATCGCCCCCTACGTCCTGATGCCCGGTGACCCCTACCGTGCCCGCTGGATCGCCGAGACCTTCCTCGAGGATCCTGTCCAGTACAACGATGTGCGCGGGATGCTCGGGTACACCGGCACCTACGCCGGCGTCCGCATCTCCGCCCAGGGCTCCGGCATGGGCCAGCCCTCGATGGCCATCTACGCCCAGGAGCTCTTCAGCGACTACGACGTCCAGGCCATCGTGCGGGTGGGCACCTGCGGCGGGCTCTCGGAGAAGGTCTCGGTGCGCGACGTGATCCTCGGGACGGCCGCGTCGACGGACTCCGCGATGAACGTGCCGCGGTTCCGACAGGTCTCCTACGCCCCGGCCGCAGATTTCGAGCTGCTGAGGATCGCGGCGGACGTCGCCGAGGAGAAGATGCTGCCGGTGGTCGCCGGCGGGCTGTACTCCGCGGACCAGTTCTACAACCCCGACCCCACCATCACCGCGACGCTCGCGGAGTACGGTGTGCTCGGCGTGGAGATGGAAGCCGCCGCCCTCTATACGCTCGCCGCGCAGTTCTCCCGCCGGGCGCTCGCGGTCTGCACCGTCTCCGACCATCTCGTGACGGGCGAGGAGACCAGCTCGCAGGAGCGCCAAGAGACCTTCGAGGACATGATCGTCGTGGCGCTGGAGTCGATCGTCCGGCTCGACAGCACCCACCGGATCTGACACCCATCGGATCCGACCCCCACCGGATCCGTCCCGGTCGTCGGCTCCGTCAGGCTGCGGCTCCGTCAGGCTGCGGCTCCGTCAGGCTGCGGCTCCGTCAGGCTGGGGCTCGACCCGCCGGACGGCGTCCTCGCCGCCGGGCCGGTCGCAGAACACTCGTGCCCGGCCGCCATGAGGCGCCGGGCACGAGGAATGCGTCGAGGAGCTGGGCTCAGGTGAGGAAGCGCGGCACCAGGTCGAAGGTGCCGAACAGGGCGACCAGGCACATGCCCAGGCCCACCACGAAGGTGACCGTGGTGAACAGGCTCATCACGTAGAGGCCCGCGGCGAACAGCACGAACAGCACGACGAACAGCACGATGCTGAGCACCAGGTTGTTACCCGTCGAGGTCTGGTTGCTCTCGGTACGCTCTGCCTGCTCGGCCATGACGTCGGCCTCGGCGGCGTGCTGGTTGTTCATGGTGGTTCTTCCTCCGTGTCACCTGTGTGCTCCGCGCGGCCCGGAGGCGCGTACGGTCACGGCCATCTTAGACCAGAGCAGGCTCCGGTGCCGACGCGGCGCGATGCTCGATCGCCGTGAGCAGGCTCTCGAAGATGGCGGCGCCGTCCGTCCCGTCGATCTCGGGGTGCCACTGCACGGCGAGGACGCTGGATCCGGACGCGGCCTCGACCGCGAGCGGGAGCCCGCTGTCGTGGCGGGCCACGATCCGGAGGTCCCCGGCGACATCACGCACACCCTGGTGGTGGAAGGCGGTGACCTCCGCGCGGGTGCCCAGGGCCACTGCCAGGTCGCTGGCGGCGTCGATGCCGACCTCGACCCGGGTGGGCTGCTCCCCGGTGACGGGATGGGCCGGGACGTCGAGGGGCAGATGCCGGTGCAGCTCGCCGCCCTCGGCGATGACGATGATCTGCAGGCCGCGGCAGATGCCCAGGACGGGGACGTCCGCGCGGCGGGCCGCACGGTACAGGGCGGTCTCGAAGGCGTCGCGCTCCGGATCGGGCGTCATGTCGGTGGCCAGTGCGTCCTCGCCCCAGGCGGCGGGGTCGAGGTCGGTGCCGCCGGTGAGTACGAGGCCGTCGAGCTCAGCGATCTCCTCGTCGCTCCACGCATCCTGCGGGGCGATGATCACGGGTCGGGCTCCGGCCTCGCGGAGGGCACGCACGTAGTGCTCGGTGACGACCACGGCGTCATGGCCCGCCCAGGCGCCGGACATCATGGCCCGGGTCCCTGCGGTCACGCCGATGAGCGGGCGGCGGGTGGTGCGCTGCGCCATGATGTAGTCCTTTCCGCGGAGATCCGAGCCGCCGGGTCGGCGACATGCACAGTTCATCGCGGGGACGTTGTCCCGGGCGACTTATGTGGCCGAATGTGACGGGGACGGGGTCATCGGTGCGGGTATGGGGTCAGTGCCGGGCCAGCGCAGGTTCAGCGTCGGGTCCGCGCCGGCGGCCGGAGCTGCCGGAGCTGCTGGTGCTGCTCGATCGCGGCGAGGTAGTGGCCGCGCAGCTGCTCGGCGAGCACGGGCCAGGTGCGCTGATGCACCGAGTCCAGGGCCGCTCGCCCGAAGGCCAGGCGCTTGGCGTCGTCGAAGAGCAGATCGCCGGCGTGCTCGCGCAGCTCGTCGAGCATGCCCGGGGTGTAGAGCCACCCGGTGCGGCTGGGCGCGATGAGATCCACCGGCCCGCCGCGACGGGGCGCGATCACGGGCAGCCCCGATGCCATGGCCTCCTGGATGGTCTGTCCGAAGGTCTCCAGCTCCCCCGGGTGGATGAACAGGTCGGCGTTCGCGAGGTGGGCGGCGAGATCAGTGCCGGTGCGGAAGCCGGCGAACGCGGCGCGGGGCATGTCCCGGCGCAGGGTGTCACGGTCCGGGCCGTCGCCGACGATCAGCAGCCGCACCCCGGGCATGTCGTGGATGACCTTCAGGTCCCCGACCTGCTTCTCCGGCGCGAGACGGCCCACGTACACCACGAGCTTCTCCCCCGGCCTCGCGTACTTCTGCCGCAGCGAGTCGCTGCGCATGGTGGGCGAGAACTGGGAGGTGTCCACGCCGCGCCTCCACAGGTGCACCCGGTCGATCCCGTGCTCGACCAGCTGGTCCCGGGTCGCGGTGGAGGGCGCCAGCGTGAGCGTGGCGCGGTTGTGGACGTCCTTGAGCAGCTGCCAGGAGGCGTTCTCGAGGAACGGCATCCCGTAGCGGGCGGTGTAGCCCGGGATGTCCGTCTGGTAGACGGCGACCGTCGGCACCCCGGCTCTCTGCGCGGCGACCACGGCGCGACCTCCCAGGATCGTGGGTGAGGCGAGGTGGATGACGTCGGGCTGGAAGTCCTCGATGCGTCGGCGCAGGGACGCGGCGCTGGTGGCGGCGATCCGCACCGCGGAGTAGCCGGGCAGCGGCGCCGACGCGACGCGGCGCACCCGGATCCTCCGCCCACCGGCGGTGCGGAGGAATCTGTCGACCCCTGGCCACTTCGGGGCGATGATCCCGAGATCATCGCCGACAGAGGCGAAATGATCGACGACGCGGAGCACCGAATTGGTGACACCGTTCATGTGCGGCAGGAAGGACTCGGTCACGACAAGGATCCTCACGAGCTCGATGCTCCTCCGCCCGAGCAGAATCCGCCCCACGGGCGCGTGGCCTCTGCGCGACGTCCACATGAACAGACGACAGAGCATCCCGCCCCGGCCTCGGACTGCACCCCGGATGCCGCACCCCGAACGCCGAACATCGCACGCCGGACGCAGCCCTGTCTCCCAGGGCACGGATCACGTGTCAGAGGCGGCGGGAGGCGATCTCCGCGCCCTGGGCGAGCGACTCGAGCTTCGCCCAGGCGATCTGCGGGTGGATGCGCCCGCCGAGTCCGCAGTCGGTGGAGCCGATGACCCGCTCGGGGCCGACGAGCTTCGCGAAGCGCTCCAGGCGCTGCGCGACCAGCTCGGGGTGCTCGACGACGTTGGTGGCGTGGGAGACGATCCCGGGCACGAGCACCTTGTCCGCGGGGAGCTCGAGGTCCTGCCACACGGTCCACTCGTGCTCGTGGCGCACGTTGGCGGCCTCGAAGCTGTAGTACTTCGCGTCGATCTCCAGCAGCAGCGGGGCGATGTGCCGGAACTCGATGTCCGTGGTGTGCGGACCGTGCCAGGAGCCCCAGCACAGATGGAAGCGGGTCTGCTCCGTAGGCACGTTCACCAGCGCACGGTTCACGGCGTCGACCCGCTTGCGGGTGAAGACGAGGTAGTCCTCGACCGACGGCTCGGGGTTGATCTGGTCCCAGTTCTCGGCGATCGAGGGGTCGTCGATCTGCACGGTGAGCCCGGCGGCGGCGATCGCCTCGTACTCGGGGCGCATCACCTCGACCCACGCGTCCAGGAAGGCGTCCTCGTCCCCGTAGTGGTCATCGTTGATACGGCTGCCGGAGCCCGGGGAGAGGGAGTTGAGGAAGCCGTGCTCGTAACCTGCCGCCTGCAGCGCCGCCTGGATGTTCGTCGTGTCCTGCGCGACCAGCTCGCGGCCGACGTCGGAGAACGAGACCGGGCCGGTCGCGGCGGGGAACGTGGTCTGGGCGCCGACGGTGATGCCGGAGGTGGGGTCCTGGTAGGCGTCGGCGAAGATCGTCCAGTCGCGTCGGTCCGGGAAGGTCGTCAGGCGCACGTCCCCGGGGCTCGAGCGCACGGGCTCGCTGGAGAAATGATCGCTGCCGGTCAGCTCCAGGCCGCTGACCCGGTCGAAGATGTAGGACCACCAGGAGCCGTAGTTCACGGCCGAACCCATCAGGTGCCCGTACTCCCCGTCGTTGGGGATCGAGATGCCGATCGAGCGCTGCTTGGCGACGACGTCGACGACCGCCTGGCGCAGCACCTCACGGAACTCGTCGGTCGGCTCGGGGGTCAGCCCGTCCGCGCCGACGGGGCGGGCGGCGTTGGCCTCGAGCAGCTCGGGGCTGCGGGGTAGGGAACCGGCATGGGTCGTGAGGATCTCGGTCATGGCCACGAGAGTAGAAGACAGGACGCCCCGGTCAGAAACCGGGGCGTCACAGCCGTTCATCGAGCGGCGCGGGCGATCAGCAGCTCACTCGTCGCCACGGGGCCAGGTCGGCACCAGATTGCGATCGCCGAAGGCCTGGTCGATACGGCGCACCGGGGGCCAGTACTTGGACTGGATCCGCATCTGTGCGCTGTCATGGGTGGAGAGGTCCTCCGGGGCGGTCCAGCTGCCGGGGTAGACGGCGACCTCGCGGGAGTAGGGATGGGTCCACTCCCCCGTGGCGATGGACGCCGCGGTGTGCGGGGCGTTCACCAGCGGGTTGTCCTCGGCGGACCACGTGCCGGCCAGCACCTCCTCGCCCTCCTTCGCGATCATCAGCATCGCGTCGACGAAGCGGTCGATCTCGGCGAGGTCCTCGGATTCCGTCGGCTCCACCATGAACGTCCCGGCGACCGGGAAGGACATGGTCGGGGCGTGGAAGCCGTAGTCGACGAGCCGCTTGGCGACGTCGTCCACGGTGATCCCGGTGCGCGCGGTGAAGGGGCGCAGGTCCACGATGCACTCGTGGGCGACCAGCCCGTTCTCGCCGGTGTACAGGATCTCGTAGGACTCCGAGAGGCGGCGAGCCATGTAGTTGGCCGCGAGCACCGCGGAGGCGGTCGCATGGCGCAGCCCGTCGGGCCCCATGAGGCGGATGTAGGTCCAGGTGATCGGCAGGATCGACGGGGAGCCGTACGGAGCCTGCGAGACCGGGGCGCCGCCGTGGACCTGATCCCCGTGGCCGGCCACGGGGTGCTCCGGCTTCTGCATGGCCGGGTGGCCGGGCAGGAACGGTGCCAGGTGGGCGCGAGCCGCGACCGGTCCCACGCCCGGACCGCCGCCGCCGTGGGGGATGCAGAAGGTCTTGTGCAGGTTCAGGTGGGAGACGTCGCCGCCGAACTCGCCGGGCCGGGCGACCTGCAGCAGGGCGTTGAGGTTCGCCCCGTCGACGTAGACCTGCCCGCCGGCGTCGTGCACCAGCTCGCAGACCGTGCGCACCTCCTCCTCGTACACGCCGTGCGTGGAGGGGTAGGTGATCATGATCGCGGCGAGCTCGTCGCCGTGGTCCTTGATCTTCTGCTTGAGGTCATCGAGGTCGATGTTGCCGCGGGAGTCCGAGGCGACGACCACCACGCGCAGGCCGGCGTTGACGGCGCTGGCGGCGTTGGTGCCGTGCGCGGAGCTCGGCACCAGGCACACCTCGCGGCCGCTCTCGCCGCGGGAGGCGTGATAGGCGCGGATCGCGAGCAGTCCGGCGAACTCGCCCTGCGAGCCGGCGTTGGGCTGCAGGGACACGGTGTCGTAGCCGGTGAGGTCGGTCAGCCAGGTCTCCAGCTGGGTGATGAGCTCGAGATAGCCCTCGACGTCCTCGCGCGGGGCGAAGGGGTGGATCGCGTTGAAGCCCGCCCAGGTGACCCCGGCCATCTCGGTCGCGGAGTTGAGCTTCATGGTGCACGAGCCCAGCGGGATCATGCCGCGGTCCAGGGCGAAGTCGCGGTCCGCGAGCCGGCGCAGGTAGCGCATCATCGCGGTCTCGGACCGGAAGGAGGAGAACACCGGGTGCTGGAGGAAGGCGTCCTCGCGCGCCAGCCCTCCCCAGGCTCCGCCCGAGGCGGTCTCGGCCAGCTCCTGGCCGGGGTTCTGGGCGTAGGGCGCGAACACCGCGGCGATCGCCTGCAGGTCGGCCGACGTGATGGTCTCGTCCAGGGAGAGGTGCACGAGGTCGTCGCCCACGGCATGGACCAGGAAGCCTGCCTCCCCCGCGGCCGCGACGATGTCCTGGGCCTGTCCTGTCGCGCGCACCTCGAGGGTGTCGAAGAAGGAGTCCCCGACGAGCTCGAAGCCGCTGGCCACGAGATGGGCGGCGAGGGTCGCGGTGCGATCGGCGACCTGGCGACCGATCCGGGTGAGCCCCTCGGGGCCGTGGTAGACGGCGTACATGGCAGCCATCACGGCGAGCAGCACCTGGGCGGTGGTGATCGAGCTGGTGGCCTTCTCGCGGCGGATGTGCTGCTCGCGGGTCTGCAGCGAGAGCCGGTAGGCGGGGTTGCCCTCGGCGTCGACGGAGACCCCCACGAGCCGACCGGGCAGCTGGCGCTCGAGGCCCTTGCGCACGGCGACGAAGCCCGCGTGGGGGCCGCCGAAGCCGAGCGGGATGCCGAAGCGCTGGGAGCTGCCCACGGTGACGTCGGCCCCGAGGGAGCCCGGCGAGGCGAGCATCGTCAGCGCCAGCAGATCGGCGGAGACGATCGCGACGGCCTTGGTGGACTTCACCTCGGCGATGACGTCCCGGGGATCCCAGATGCGGCCGGAGGCCCCGGGATACTGGATGAAGGCTCCGAAGTAGTCTCCCTCGGGGGCGCCGTCGCGGGCGAAGTCCACCTCGCGCAGCTCGATGCCGAGCCCGTCGGCGCGACCGCGCAGCACGGCCTTCGTGGCGGGCAGCGCGTCGGCGTCCACCAGGAACACGTTCCCGTTGCGCTTGGCGGTGCGGCGGGCGAGCATGAGCGCCTCGGCCGCGGAGCTGGCCTCGTCCAGGGTCGAGGCGTTGGAGACGTCCATCCCGGTGAGGTCGCAGATCATCGTCTGGAAGGTCAGCAGCGCCTCGAGCCGGCCCTGGGAGATCTCCGGCTGGTACGGCGTGTAGGCGGTGTACCAGGCCGGGTTCTCCAGCACGTTGCGCTGGATCACCGCGGGCGTGTGGGTGCCGTGGTAGCCCAGGCCGATCAGGGAGCGCCGCACCGTGTTGCGATCGGCGAGGGCCTGCAGCTCGGCCAGCGCAGCGGTCTCGGTGATCCCCGACGGCACCGCGGAGGCTGCGTCCTGCCCTTCCGGGTCCAGCAGGATCGTGCTGGGCACGGCGGCGGTCAGCATCTCGTCCAAGGTCTCGTAGCCGAGGACCTCGAGCATGCGACGCTGCGCATCGGGATCGGTGCCGACATGGCGGCGGACGAAGGAGTCGTGCGCATGCACGGACGAAGCGGTCATGAAGAGGTGCCCCTGGGGTGTCGCGGTTCTCGGTGGGTGCGTGGGCCCGACGGCCGGGGCGACCGCGCACACGATGCGGCCGCCTCCCGGTCGGTCAGGACTGGGTGAAGGCCGTGTAGTCCTCGGCGCTCAGCAGATCCTCGGGCAGTGCGGCGAAGCTGACCTTGACCAGCCAGCCCTCGTCGAACGGCGAGGAGTTCACGAGCTCCGGGGCATCGACCACGGCCTGGTTGACCTCGGTGACGGTGCCGTCGATCGGGGAGAACAGGTCCGAGACGGACTTGGTGGACTCGATCTCGCCCATCTCGGTGCCGGCAGAGATGTCGGCGCCGGCCTCCGGCAGATCGACGTAGACGACGTCACCGAGCTGCTCGGCCGCGTAGTCGGTCACGCCGACGACGGCCACGCCGTCGGACTCGACGCGGACCCACTCGTGGTCCTTGCTGTAGAGGAGTTCTGCGGTCATGAGAGTGGTCCTTCCGGGAGAGAAAACGGGGATCGAACGGTCAAGCTGGCGAACGGGAATGCTGTGGTGTCAGGCGCGGGAGTAGAACGGCAGGGCGACGACCCGCACCGGGAGGTCCTTGCCGCGCACATCAGCGATCAGCTCAGTGCCCACCTCGGTCACGGTCGGGCGCACGAAGGCCATGGCGATGGGGTGGCCGAGGGTCGGCGAGAGCACCCCGGAGGTGATGGCCCCGACCTCGCGCCCCTCGGTGTCGCGCACCTTCGCGTCGGCGCGGGCGGCTCGTCGGCCCTCGGCGACCAGGCCCACCAGCACGGGGCGATCGGACAGGTCCGCCGCCTCGACGCCTTCGCGGCCGACGAAATCGCCCTTGGACGTCAGGGCCACGACCCGTGCCATGCCCGATTGGGCGGGGTACAGATCCCGGCCGAGCTCGTGGCCGTACAGCGGCATCCCGGCCTCGAGGCGCAGGGTGTCGCGGCAGGCGAGGCCGCACGGGGTGAGGTCCTCGCCGCCGGCGACGGTCAACTGCTCCCACAGGGTTGCGGCCAGCTCGTCGGGGACGTACAGCTCGAAGCCGTCCTCCCCGGTGTACCCGGTGCGGGCGATCAGCAGCTGCTCCCCGTGGTAGGTGCCCTCGGCGAAGCGGTAGTTCTTCATCTCCCGGAGATCCTCGGCGCCGATGCCCTCGACGCCGCTGTCACCGGTGGTCAGGGCGCGCAGCAGGATCTCCTCGCTGGCCGGGCCCTGCACGGCGATCAGGGCGGTGCGGTCCGAGGCGTCGTCGACCACCGTGTCGAAGCCGGCGGCGCGCTCCGTGAGCTCCTGGGCGTCGACCTCCGCGTTGGAGGCGTTGGCGACCACGATGAAGTGGTCCTCGGCCAGGCGGTAGGTGATGACGTCGTCGATCACGCCGCCGTCCTGCGTCAGCAGCAGCGAGTACTTCGCGCGCCCGACGGACATCGCCGACAGCTTCCCGGCGAGCGCATGGTCGAGGGCGTCGGCCGCCTGCGGGCCGCGCAGATGGATCTCGCCCATGTGGCTGAGATCGAAGAGCCCCGCCCGCTCCCGGACCGCCGCGTGCTCGGCGAGATCGGAGTCGTAGCGGACCGGCATGCGCCAGCCCGCGAAATCGGTGAAGGTCGCTCCGAGCGACTCGTGGACCGTCTCCAGCGCGGTGCTGCGCAGAGCCTGCTCGACCATCATGCTCCTTCTCGTCACGGGGCGGGATCGCCGCCCGGCTGCGTCACACGGCACGTGCTCGTGAGCGGACAGGGTGCGTCACCTCGGTGTGCCGCAGAAGTCACCATACCGTTGCGCCCGACGCCTCGTGGCACCCGCGGGCAGGCACCCGCAGACAGATGTGTGGAAACCCTGTGCAGCAGGACGGAACACGGCGGGAGGCAGCACCCGGACCTTGTACGGTGGACCCGTGACGAAGGAAGGCACGAGCGAATGGCCGGTCCGGATCCCCAGCCCACGGCTGATGATCCGCCCGCCGGGCGACGGCGACCGCGAAGCGGTGATCCGTCTGCTCACCGATCCTGTGACCAGGGAGTATCTCGGGGGCGCCGTGGACTATGCGTCACGGCAGGCGCTGGAGCTCTCGCCGTTGGGCCTGACGTGGGGCCGCTGGGCCCTGATCCGTCATGAGGACGAGACGATGATCGGGTCGATCACCCTGGACTACGACCGCGGGGAGCTCGAGCTCTCCTACGCCCTGCTCCCGGAGTGGACCGGGCAGGGATACGCCGCGGAGTCCTGCATCGCTCTGCTCTCCTGGGCGCGCCATGCGCTCGAGGACGATCATGTGATCGCGATCAGCCAGACCCGGAACAAGCGCAGCGTCGCCCTGCTGCGCAAGCTCGGCTTCACCGTGCGCAAGGGGCTCGAGGAGTTCGGCTCGCAGCAGCTGCTGCTCGAGCGCTCCCTCCGGGACCCTCTGCCGGAGCAGGCGCTGAGCCTGCAGACCGAGGCCGATCCGCCACCGCCCACCCGGCGCTGAGCGGCCGACAGGCCATCCTGTCAGCCGCGGGCGACGGGACAGCTCATGCATCGTGGCCCGCCCCGGCCCCGACCCAGCTCGTCCCCGGTGAACTCGAGCACCTCGATGCCCTGGTCCCGCAGGTAGTCGTTGGTCGCGGCGGCCCGTTCGTAGGCGATGACCTTCCCCGGCGCGATCGCCAGCACATTGCACCCGTCATCCCATTGCTCGCGCGCCGCCGCATAGGCGTCCAGGGGCGCGCTCAGCACGCGCAGCGACTCGACGCCGAGCCCGCGCGCGAGCACCTCGTCCATCTCGCCGGCCGCGCGCGCCCGCGACACGAGGCGGTCGCCGTGCCGCTGGATCTCGAAGGTCTCGAGCGTCCCCAACGGCCCGTATCTCAGCATCGACTCCTGGTCGACGACGGTGGTCACGGTGTCCAGGTGCATCATCGACCGCTGGTGCGGGAGCGCGATCGCGATCACCGTGTCCACGGTGCCGGCCTCGAGCAGATCCGCCGCAAGACGCTCGACGCCCACGGCGGTGGTGCGCTCGGACAGCCCCACGGCGAGCACGCGCGGGGACAGCAGCATCACGTCCCCGCCCTCGACGGTGGCCGCGCCGCCCGCACCCGGCCCCAGGATCCGACGCGGCGCAGCGGCCCCGGCGAACGCGGGGTGGTAGCGATAGATCGCCTCGAGGTGCAGGCTCTCGCGCCGTCGGGCCGATCGCCGCATCGGGCTGACCGAGACGACGTCACCGATCCAGGCGGAGGAATCGCGGGTGAAGAGATGGTTGGGCAGAGGATCGAGCACAAGATGCTCCCCCGGCACGTGCTGCAGGGAGATCGACCGGGGCCCGACCCCGAGCCCGCGGAGCTCGGAGACGGTGATCCCGGCGATCATCACGTCGACCAGCTGGGTCGCGGGGAGGTCGGCGATCGCCTCGCGGAGGTCCTGCGCGGCGATGTCGCCCAGCGCTGCGGGATCCAGCGCCCGGTCCAGCAGAGTGGCGCGGACCTCGGACTCCTCGAGCAGGTCGGTCAGCAGCCCGGTCAGCTCGAGCACCTCCACGCCCTCGTCGGCGAGCAGGGTGGTGAACTCGGTGTGCTGCGCCTCCGCCCGGTCGCGCCAGAGCACCTCGTCGAAGAGGAGGTCCTCCCTGCTGTCCGGGGTGAGCCGTTCCAGCTCGGGTCCCGGCCGGTGGACGATCACCCGCCGCAGCGGGGAGATCTCATCGTGGACTCCGTGATGCCGGGGAGGCGTATCGGTCATGCGGACTCTCCTCGTCGAGACGTCAGGTGGATGCACGCTAACAGACCTCCCACCCCCCTCCGGCCCGCTCCGGGCCGACGATGACTACGCTGGTGGTGTCCGCTTCCGCTCCTGCAGGAGGTCTCCATGACCACGCTCTCCCTTCCCAGCACGTCGCTCGCCGACGGCACGGCCTTCCCGCTGATCGGTTTCGGGACCGGAGGTCTGAAGGGCCCCGACGGTGCCGAGGCCATCGCGACCGCGATCCGCGCCGGCTACCGGCTGCTGGACACCGCCGCCCAGTACGGCAACGAGACCGCCGTCGGCGAGGCGGTGCGCCGCAGCGGCGTCGACGTCGACGAGGTCCTGGTGACCACGAAGATCGCCGGTGACGACCAGGGGCGCGACGCGGCTCGCACCGGCTGCCTGGAGTCCCTGCGCCGGCTCGGCCTCGAGCGTGCCGCGCTCGTGCTGATCCACTGGCCCAACCCCTCTCGCGGCCTCGCGCTGGACACCTGGCGCACCCTGATCGACCTCAAGGAGGAGGGGAAGGCGCTGCACATCGGCGTCTCGAACTTCCGACCCGAGCAGATCCAGGAGCTCGTCGACGCCACCGGGGTGTGTCCCGAGGTCAACCAGATCCAGCTCTCCCCCGCCCTGCAGCGCCACGACGCGGTCGCCTTCCATCGCGAGCACGGGATCGTCACCGAGGCGTGGGGGCCGCTCGGTGGCCGCGACGGGCTGAGCGCCCAGTACGCGCTGCGGAAGGTGGCCGACAAGCACGGCGCCACCACCAGCCAGGTGACCCTGCGCTGGACCATCGACCAGGGCATCGTCGTGATCCCCAAGTCCGGCGATCCGCAGCGCCAGCTCGACAACGCCTCCCTGGACCACGTCGCGCTCGACGACGCCGACCGGGAGCTGCTCGCGACGCTGGACCTCGGCGAGGAGGCCGCCTGGGACTCGCGCGAGCACGAGGAGTGGTGACGGCGGGCGGGCGCGCCCGCTTCTGCCCCGGTGAGGAGCATGGGGAGATCGTGTTCCTCACCGGCTCCGGGCTCAGCGCCCGCACCGGGCTGGGCACCTTCCGCGGCCCGGACGGGCTGTGGGCCATGGAGCCGGAGACGGAGCAGGCGATGCATGCCGAGCTGCTGCCCGGCTCGCTGCCGATGCTGTGGTCGGTCTGGGGGCGCATGGCCCGGATCGCCCTGGACCACGGGCCGACGCCGGGGCACCGGGCGATCGCACGCCTCGGCGCCCCGGTGATCACCCAGAACATCGACGGTCTCCACCAGGCCGCCGGCAGCGAGGTCGTCGCCGAGCTGCACGGGAGCGCCCTGCGGGCCGTGTGCCTGGATCCGCAGTGCCGGTGGCGGGCCGTGGTGGATCCCGGTGCCGGGAGCCGCGCGGAGGATCACGGGGTCCCGTCGGCCTGCCCGGACTGCGGGGAGCCGACGCGGCCCGATGTCGTGCTGTTCGACGAGAACCTGCCCGCGGACGCGCTCGAGCTCGCGGTGCGGCTGGCACGGCGAGCCGACCTGTTCGTGGCCGTCGGGACCAGCGGCGTGGTCTTCCCCGCCGCCCGGCTCGCCCCGATGGCGAAGGCCCACGGGGCCACGACCGTGCTCATCGACATCGATCCGCCGCCGGACCCGTCCCTGCGGGCGGTCTTCGACCACATCATCGCCGAGGACGCCCACGAGGTGCTCCCGGACTGGGAGCGCACGCTGAACCAGATCGGTCGGAGCTCGTTCCTCGACCCGTTCTGATCCGGCGGACAGCTCAGATCCAGATCGCGGGATCCACCTGGTGCTCGGGGTGGGCGGCGCCGGTGCGCACCTTCGCCGGGACCCCGACCGCGGTGGCACCGTCCGGGACGTCCCGCACGACGACGGCATTGGCCCCGATCTGTGCGCCCTGCCCGATCACGACGGGTCCGATCACGCGGGCACCGGCCCCGATCGTCACGCCGTCCTCGACCGTGGGATGGCGCTTGGTGCGCTCCATGGAGCGCCCTCCGAGCGTGACCCCGTGATAGAGCATCACGTCATCGCCGACCTCGGAGGTCTCGCCGATGACGACGCCCATGCCGTGGTCGATGAAGAAGCGGCGGCCGATGGTCGCGCCGGGATGGATCTCGACCCCGGTGATCGACCGGGCGCCCTGCGAGATGATCCGCGCGGGCAACCGCGCTCCCCGCTCCCAGAGCCGATTGGTCACCCGATAGGTCCAGATCGCATGCAGCCCCGGGGAGGTCAGCACGAGCGAGAGGTCGTCGGTCGCTGCGGGGTCACGACGGCGCGCCGCCGCGACGTCCTCCCGGACGGTCCCGACGGCGCTCATCACACGGTCCGTGAGGCCCCGCGTCAGCGGCCGCAGGCCCCGTGACGAGCCCGACGACGAACCCTGCGACGGGTCCTGCCGCGGACTCGCCCGGCGGCGTCCCGAGGTGCTCAATCCGCGTACTCGGCGAACAGCGGGGTGGAGAGGTAGCGCTCGCCGAAGTCCGGGACGATGACCACGATGGTCTTCCCGGCGAACTCCTCGCGGGCACCGATGCGGGCGGCGGCCTCGATCGCGGCGCCGGAGGAGATGCCGACCAGGAGACCCTCGGTGCGGGCCACGTTGCGGGCACGCTCCATCGACGTCCCGGCGTCGATGTCGACGACCTCGTCGTAGACCTCGCGGTCCAGCACGCTGGGCACGAAGTTCGCGCCGAGGCCCTGGATCTTGTGGGGGCCGGGGGCGCCGCCGTTGAGGATCGCGGACTCCTGCGGCTCGACCGCGAAGACCTTCACCTCGCCCTTGCGCTCCTTGAGGACCTGGCCCACACCGGAGATCGTGCCACCGGTGCCGATGCCGGCGACCAGCGCGTCGACCGAGCCGTCGGTGTCCTTCCAGATCTCCTCGGCGGTGGTGCGACGGTGCACCTCGAGGTTGGCGGGGTTGTCGAACTGCTTGACCTGGACCGCGCCGTTCTCGGCGGCGATCTCCTGGGCCTTGTCCACGGCACCCTGCATGCCCTTGGCCGCCTCGGTGAGCACCAGCTCGGCGCCGAAGGCGCGCAGCAGCATGCGCCGCTCCTTGGACATGGACTCGGGCATCGTGAGGATGACCTTGTAGCCGCGGGAGCTGCCCACCATCGCCAGCGCGATGCCGGTGTTTCCGCTCGTGGCCTCGACGATGGTGCCGCCGGCCTGCAGCTCGCCGGACTTCTCGGCGGCGTCGATCATGGCTGCGCCGATGCGGTCCTTGACGGAGTTGGCGGGGTTGTAGAACTCGAGCTTGGCCAGCACGGTGGCCTTCACGTCCTCACCCAGGTGATTGAGCTTCACCAGCGGCGTGCCGCCGATCAGTTCGGAGACGTTCTCGTAGATAGCCATGTGTTCCTCCTCGATGGACGGGTCACTCACGACATGACCCAAAGGTGCGCTTGGATTGATCATAACCGTGCAGGGCGCCGCCGTGCGGGGACGCCCACCATCGGCGGACTCCCGGAGTCCTCCGGGCCGTCGCCGGCACGTTGCCGGCTCGAACTCCTCCAGGGTCCCACCGTTCCGACACGCGCGCATCGACCAACGTCGACGAGCTCGCGCGCATGCCCCCTCTAGTCTCGCCCCATGCCCTTCTCGACCGCCGACCCCGTCGCCGTCCAGCCAGCTCGCTCGCAGTCCGCGCCGACCCCGCTCGCCGCTCTCGCCCTCGCCGCGCTGGTGTCGCTGCTGTCTCTGCTCGTGATGCTCCCCGCCCCGGCGCTGGCCGAGACCCCGCGCTCGGTCTCCGTCACCGACACGGACACCACGGGCCACGTCGATCCCGAGATCCTCGAGAGCCGGCTCGCCGACGTCGACTTCCGCCGCCAGGTGGATCTCGCGGTGCTGGTCCTCGACATCACGGACTACGGTCTCGAGGAGTCCCAGGACACGGCGCTGAACGATGCCGTGCTCGCCCACGCGAAGGACGCCGCCCCCGAGCTGCTCGCCCCGGACGGCGACCACTGGGCCGATGGCACGGTGATCATCGCCCTCGACCCCGAGAACCGGTTCGTGGGCACCTACGCCGGGGAGGACGTGAAGCTCGACGAGGACGGCTTCGAGGCCGTGCAGGAGGCGATGCGTGATGACGCGGCCGACGGCGACTGGGAGGGCTCCCTCCAGGCAGGCGTCGAGGAGTACGCAGATCTGCTCGACCGCCCCTGGTGGCAGCATCCCGCGACGCTCGTGGTCGGCCTCGTCGCCCTCGGCGGCGCCGCCGTCACCGCCCTGTCGCTCGTCGGCCTGCGCCGCGCGGCGCGGCGACGCGTCGACGAATCCCTCCCCCGCCTGGACGACGTCCTGTCCAAGCGTCGCCTGACCGACGCCGCGGCGCGCACGCTGCCCACCGAGTCCGTCTACGCGCAGGCGGCGCTCGCCGACCACGAGACCTACCGCGAGAAGATCGAGGAGGCGACGCAGCTGTGTACGCAGCTCCCGACGCCGCAGGAACGCCGCTGGGCATGGGGGCTGAAGGGTCCGGAGCGCACACTGGCCCGGGACTTCGAGCAGGTCGTGACCTACCTCGACGACATCGATGACGACATCATCGGCACGAACGATCTGCTCCACCGCCTCGGCGACTGGCATGCCGCCTGGGAGCGCGAGCTGGCCCCGCTGCAGGACTCGATCGACTCGATCGACTCCGCGCTGGAGGACGGGGAGGACGTCTCCCCCGAGGAGGCCGCCGCCGCGGCGGACCTCCGCGAGATGGGCGGGGACGTCGCCCAGGAGATGCAGACGCTGACCACGCAGCTCGAGGCGGACCAGATCGCTCCCGACAGCGCCCTGCAGCGCCTGGACACCCTCACCACGGAGCTGTCCGCGGCGGTCGCCGCGCTGCAGCGCCTGCGGATCTCGCATCTCGCCGCCGACGACGACGAGGCCGAGGTGATGCGGGACGCCTCGTGGGACGCCGACCTGGAGCACGAGGATCAGGGCTACCGCTCGGTGCGCGGACGCCGCCATGCGCTGGATGCGGCGGCCTCCGGCTCCCCCGACGGCCAAGGGACCTTCTGGCACCTCAGCCCGCTGCTGTGGTACCGCACCTGGCACGACGAGGCCGACACCGATCTGGAGGCCCACCGGAATCCGTCGAGCTCGAGCGGGAGCACATCGGGCTACTCGGCGAGCTCGGGCGGCTTCTCCGGCGCGGGCAGCTCGAGCCGTTTCTGAGCAGTTCGTGAGGCGGTTCGAGAGGCAGTTCGTGATCTGCACGAGCCGGCGCAGAGGTGCCCCAGCTGGAACTGAACCGGTTCTGGTCTGCCGGTCAGGCGCTCAGTACACCATCCCCATGACCTCGCGCACGCGGGCGAGGGTCTTCTCGGCGACCTCGTTGGCCCGCTCGTTGCCCGCGCGGAGCACGGAGAAGAGGTGCTCGGGGTCCTGCTCGAGCTCACGGCGACGGGCTCGGATCGGCTCGAGGTGCTCGTTGAGCAGGTCGGCGGTCATGATCTTGAGGGTGCCGGAGCCCTTGTCGCCGATCTCCTCGGCGATCTCCTCCGGGGTGCGCCCCGCACACTGCGAGGCGATGGTCAGCAGGTTCGCGACCTCCGGGCGGTTCTCGGGATCGTAGGTGATCACGCGCTCGGAATCCGTCTTGGCCTTCTTGATCTTCTTGACGGTCTCGGCCTCGTCCATTCGCAGCATCACCGTGTTCCCGCGGGACTTGCTCATCTTGTGCTCGCCGTCCAGGCCCAGGATCGTGGGCGACTCGGAGAGCAGGGCACCGGGCTCAGTGAAGACCTGCTCGCCGCCGGCATAGCGCTCGTTGAAGCGGCGGGCGATGACGCGGGTCTGCTCGATGTGGGGCAGCTGGTCCCGGCCCACGGGCACCACGTTGCCGCCGCAGAACAGGATGTCCGCGGCCTGGTGGACGGGGTAGGTCAGCAGCAGGCCGCCCATGGCGGACTTCCCGGCCGCGGCGAGCTCCGCCTTCACGGTGGGGTTGCGCTCGAGCTCCGGCTGGGTGACCAGCGACAGGAACGGCAGCATCAGCTGGTTCAGGGCCGGCACGGCGGAGTGCGCGAAGAAGGTCGAGCGCTCCGGGTCCAGGCCCACGGCGAGGTAGTCGGTCAGCAGCTCGCGCACGGAGCCCTTGATGTCACCCACGACGTCGCGATCGGTGATCACCTGGTAGTCGGCGACCAGCACCCAGCTCTCGACACCGGCGTCCTGCAGCCGCACGCGGTTGCGCAGGGAGCCGAAGTAATGGCCGATGTGCAGGGCCCCGGTGGGACGGTCGCCGGTGAGCATGCGCAGACCCGAGGGATCCGTCTCGATCCTGGACCAGAGCGCATCGCTGCGGCGCTGGGACGTGTCATAGCTGCTGGGGGCGAGGGTCTCATCGTTCACCCCACCATGCTAGCCGCCTGCGGGGCCTCAGCCTGCGCGTCCCTAGCCTGCGCATCCCAAGCCTGCGCGTCCCTAGCCGGCAGAGCCCTCCGGTGCGGCCGCGGTGGAACCGCGCACGATCAGCTGGGGCCGTACGACGACCTCGGTCCGTGCGGGCCGACGGGACTCCTCGCCGCCGCCGAGCGCGGCGCGCACCGCGGCGCGGGCGATGGAGTTCACCGCCTGGCGCACCGTGGTCAGGGGCGGATCGGTGAGCCCCGCCCAGAAGACGTCGTCGTAGCCGACCACGGAGATGTCCTCCGGGACGGACAGCCCGTGCGAGCGCACGCCCTCGAGCGCCCCGGCGGCCATCACGTCGGACCCGCAGACGATCGCGGTGACGTCATGGGCGATGAGGTCTCGCGCCGCCTCGTACCCGCCGGCGTAGGAGAAGTCGGTGAAGGAGACCGGCCACTCCCCCTCGAGCGAGGAGGTGGCGACCTCCTCGAAGACGCCGAGCTTGGAGCGCACCGGCCAGGTGTGCTCATCGCCCATGGCGAGGCCGATGCGCCGATGCCCGAGATCCTGCAGATGGGTGAGGGTCAGCCGCATCGCGTGCTCGTCGTCCGTCGAGAGGAACGCGGCATCGAGATCGTCCCGCACCCCGTTGATGAGCACGAGCGGAGTGCCGGCCGCCGTGATCTCGCGGTAGTGCTCGATCGGACCACGCTGCTGCGCATGGTGCCCGGAGACGACGATGATCGCGTCCACACCGCTGTGCAAGAAGCGCTGCAAGATCTCGCACTCCCGTTCCACGGTGCGGGCCCGCAGGCCCACCAGAGCCGACGCCCCGCGCTCGAACAGCTCGGCCTCGAGCCGCTCCACCCAGGCGGAGAACACCTGGTTGTCGAGGTCCGGGACGAGCACGCCGACCAGAGGGCCCGACGAGAGCGCACGCGGGCCCAGCTCACGACCCAGCTGCCGCGCGGCCTCCAGGACCGTTCCGCGTGTGGCCTCGTTGACGCCGGCTTTGCCGTTGAGCACACGGGAGACCGTCGCCTCGCTGACCCCGGCGCTCCGGGCGATGTCGATGAGTCGTGTCATGGCACGCATCCTTCCAGAGAGTGAGCGGGGTGAGCACCCGACAGCCGGAGGGCGAGCGGAGCGACCACCCTCGTCCGTAGCCGAATCGATACCTGCAAGTTCTTGCGTATTCTTGCATACGGCGGGCGTTCCGTCCTACTGTGACTCCATCGAGCACCGCCACCGAGAGCCGGTCGCTCCACGATTCAAAGGAGAAGACGTGCAGATCCGTCGACAGAGTTTCCTCGCCCTCAGCGGCGTCGCCGCCGGCACCACCCTGCTCGCCGCCTGCGGCGGCGGCGACGAGACCGGCGGCGGTGGTGCGAGCGACGCGGGCGGCGCCTCGGATGCCGGCGGCGCCGAGGCGGGTGCGGCCCCGGCTCGGGCCGACGCCGACCTCGTGATCTGGACCGACGAGGAGAAGGCCGTCTCCCTCGAGGAGCCCGCCGCCACGTGGGGCAAGGCCAACGACCTCACCGTCGCGGTGCAGATCGTCGCTGACGACCTCCAGGGCAACTTCGTCACCGCAAACCAGGCGGGCAATGGCCCCGACATGATCCTCGCGGCCCATGACTGGATCGGGAACCTGGTGCAGAACGGCTCCATCTCCCCCGTGCAGCTGCCGGGCAGCGCGACCGAGGACATCGCCCCCATCGGGATCGAGGCCGTGACCTACGACGGCCAGACCTACGGCGTGCCGTACGCGGTGGAGACCCTGGTGCTGTTCGCCAACAAGGCCCTGACCGATGTGCCTGAGCCGAAGACCGTCGAGGAGATGGTCGAGGCGGCCACGGCCGGCGGCGCCGACAACGTGCTCGCGCTCCCCGTGGGCGAGCAGGGCGACGCCTACCACATGGAGGCCTTCTACACCTCTGCCGGCGGCTATCTCTTCGGCAAGGACTCCGAGGGCAACCTCGACCCCTCCGACGTCGGCGTGGGCCAGGAGGGCTCGATCACCGCCGGCGAGAAGATCAAGGAGCTCGGCGAGAGCGGCGTGCTGTCCACCTCCATCACCGGCGACAACGCGATCTCCCTGTTCACCGACGGCAAGGCGGCGTACCTGGTCTCCGGGCCCTGGGCGCTCGAGGACATCCGCACCGCGGAGATCGACTACTCGATGAGCGCGGTCCCCGGCTTCGAGGGCCTGGATCCGGCTGCCCCCTTCGCCGGCGTCAACGCCTTCTACGTCGCCGCCGGCGGCAAGAACCCGGCCTTCGCGCAGCAGTTCGCGACCGCCGTGGCGTCCTCGCCGGACATCGTCGAGCAGATGTTCCCCAAGAACGAGCTGCCGCCGGTGAACCTCGAGCTGCAGAAGAAGCTCGCCACGGACTTCCCCGAGATCGTGAAGATCGCGGAGCTCGCCGCCCAGGGCGATCCGATGCCCGCCATCCCGGAGATGGCCGCCATCTGGCAGCCGCTGGGCCAGGCACAGGCGAACATCGTCGGCGGCGCCGACCCGGAGTCCACGATGGTCTCCGCCGGCGAGGAGATCACCAGCCAGATCAGCGGCTGATCCCGACGCCGTGGGCGGGGTCGGCGCACACGCGCCGCACCCCGCCGCGGCTCTGCTCTGCTCTGCCCTGCCCTGCCCTGCCCTACCCTGCCCTGCCCGAACCCTGTTCGGATCCTGCCCTACCCGACCCTGTCCGGCCCCTGTTCGGTCTCGGCTCGGTCCCTCTCCCTCGCCCTGATCCCCGAAAGGCAGCGTCGCCATGTCCTCCACCCACGCGCCTGCGCATCGAGAGCGCACCACCACGATCCCCGCGATCGTGGTGCGAGTGCTGTTCCTCGGTGCCGTGCTCGCCGTGGCCGCCTTCACCGTGCCGCTCATGATCGAGCTGAAGCAGTGGATGTGGCTGAGCGTCATGATCCTGGCCGCGATCGCGATCTTCGTCCTGTACTCGACGAAGCGCTTCGTGCCCGGCAAGTACCTCTTCCCGGGGACCTTCTTCCTCGTGGTCTTCCTGATCACCCCGATCATCCTCACGATCGGGTACTCCTTCACGAACTTCGGCGACGGCACGCGCGGCTCGAAGGAGCAGGCGGTCGACTCGATCGTCGCGAACTCCGTGCAGCAGACCGAGGACTCCACCTGGTACAACCTGGCCGTCGCCACCCAGGGAGACCCCGTCGAGGGCCCCTTCACCCTCTTCCTCGTGGACCCCGAGACCGGCACGATCTATCGGGGCGACGAGACCGCGCCGGTGCAGGAGGTCCCCGCCGACGAGGTCACAGTGACCTCGGGCTTCGTCACCGAGGCCGCGGGCTACACGATCCTCGACGCGCGCGAGGTGAACACCGCCTATGACGCGCTGCAGGCCCTCGCCGTCCCCATCTCGGACACCTCCGCGGTGCGCGTCCAGGGCGCGAACCAGGCCTTCGAGGGCACCACGGTGCTCAGCTACGACGAGTCCACCGACACCCTCACCAACTCCCAGACCGATGAGGAGTTCACCGTCGGGAAGGTCGGGGACTCCGAGTACTTCGTCGATGCGGACGGCAAGCGTGCCTTCAGCCAGTCCTGGCTGCAGAACGTCGGGGGAAGCAACTACGAGCGACTGTTCACCAACGCCGGCATCGCGAAGCAGTTCGGCGCCGCCTTCGTATGGACCCTGATCTTCGCCCTCGGGTCGGTGCTGCTGACTTTCGTGGTGGGCTTCGCCCTCGCCCTGGTGCTCAACGACGAGCGAATGCGCGGACGCCGCCTCTACCGCTCCGTGCTGCTGATGCCCTACGCGGTCCCCGGATTCATCTCCCTGCTGGTGTGGTCGAACTTCTACAACCGCGACTTCGGCCTGATCAACGAGACGCTGGGACTGCACCTGGACTGGATGGGCGACCCCACCCTCGCCAAGGCCGCCGTGCTGCTGACGAACCTGTGGATGGGCTTCCCCTACATGTTCATCGTCTCCACCGGTGCCCTGCAGGCGATCCCGAACGACGTCACCGAGGCCGCCCGCATGGACGGCGCCAGCCGGCTGCAGACCACGCTGAAGGTGGTGACCCCGCTGCTCATGGTCGCGGTGGCCCCGCTGCTGGTGGCGTCCTTCGCCTTCAACTTCAACAACTTCAACGCCATCCAGCTGCTCACCGAGGGCGGGCCGTTCCTCCCGGGTGAGTACACCCGTGGCGGGACCGACATCCTGATCTCGATGATCTACCGCATCGCCTTCGGCGGATCCGGGGCCGACTTCGGCTTCGCCTCGGCGGTCTCCGTCGCCCTGTTCGCGCTCACCGGCGTGCTCGCGGCGATCCAGTTCCGGTTCACCAACGTCCTCGAAGACGTCAACTGAGAGGGGACCTGCGATGAGCACCTCCACCACACCCCGCCTCCCCGTCGCGCCCGGCACCTCTGTCGCCGTCCCGCGCCGGATGTCCCCCCGCCGATGGATGGCCGAGATCGGCTGGCGCCATCTGATCGGCCTCGCGGCCATGGCCTTCGCCGTCTTCCCGATCCTGTTCGTGGTCTCCGCCTCGCTGAACCCGCTGGGGACCGTGTCCTCTTCGGGGCTGCTGCCCAAGGCGTTCAGCCTGGTCCACTACGAGGCGCTGATCAGCGGATCCCGCGGCCCGTTCCTGCAGTGGTACCTCAACACCCTCGTCGTGTGCGGCGTGGTCGCCGTGACCCAGGTGTTCCTGTCCACGCTCGCGGCCTATGTGTTCAGCCGCTTCCGCTTCGCGGGCCGTCGGATCGGTCTGCTGTCCCTGCTGCTGGTAATGATGTTCCCGGCCATCCTCGCGATGATCGCCGTGTACACGATGATCTCGGACCTCGGGCAGATCGTCCCTGTCCTGGGGCTGAACTCCCTTCCGGGCTACATCGTGGTGCTCCTCGGCGGCTCGCTGGGACAGGTCTGGCTGATCAAGGGTTTCTTCGACACCGTGCCCAAGGAGCTCGACGAGGCCGCGATCATCGACGGCTGCAGCCACTGGCAGGTCTTCACGAAGATCCTGCTGCCCACGCTCACCCCGATCCTCGCCACCACCGTGCTGCTCGCCCTGGTGGGTGTGCTCAGCGAGTTCCTGCTCGGCTCGATCTTCCTGACCGCCGACGACAAGAAGACGCTCGCGGTGGGCCTGTACGGCCTGCTCCAGGGGGACCGGTCGAACAACCTGGGCGTCTTCGCCGCCGGGTCCGTGATGATCATGATCCCGGTGATCATCCTGTACCAGTTCCTCCAGCGCTACATCGTCGGCGGCTCCACCGCCGGCGCCGTGAAGGGGTGATCCCCTCTCCATGACGTCCCCTCGCCACCCTGATCCCGCCGGGTCCGTCGGCCCCGCAGCGTCCGTCGGCCCCGCAGGTTCCGTCGGCCCCGACGACTCCGGGGTGCCGCTGCCCGAGCAGCCCCACCACGACGGCGGACCGCTCCACGTCCCGGTCCGGCCCCGCCGGATCGGGGACGAGATCCTGCTGCGGGTGTGGGTGCCGGACTCCTATCCGGTCGCCGACCTCGCTCTGCGCACGGTGGCCGACGGGGAGATCCGCACCGCGCAGCTCTCCCTTGCCGCGCGGGAGGCGACCGGCGCCTGGTGGGAGACGACGCTGAGGGTCGTCAACCCCGTGGGGGTCTATCGCTTCTGCGTGCTCGCCGCGGACGGCGCCGTCACCGCGTCGGGCGCTCCCGCCCCCTCCTATGCCTGGCTCACCGCGGCCGGGCTGGTGCCCTGGGACGTGTCCGACGCGACCGACTTCCGGCTCGTCGCCCAGGAGACCGCCCCGGGCTGGGTGGACGATGCGATCGTCTACCAAGTCTTCCCCGATCGCTTCTCCCGCAGCGCCGCGATGCCGGTGGATGGTCACGGCCGTCCTGCTCCGGAGCACCTCCCGGAGTGGGCGATCCCGATGGCCTGGGAGGACGAGCCCGCGGTGCAGGGAGTCGTCACCGGGCAGCAGTTCTACGGCGGCGACCTCGACGGGGTGATCGACCGGCTGGACCACATCGCCTCCCTCGGCGCGGACACCGTCTATCTCACCCCCGTGTTCCCGGCGGGGTCGGTGCACCGCTACGACGCCTCGACCTTCGACGCCGTGGATCCGCTGCTGGGCGGGGACGAGGCCCTGGTCCGGCTCTCCGCGGCGCTCCATGGCCGCGGGATGCGACTCGTGCTGGACCTGACCACGAACCACACCGGCGACACCCACGAATGGTTCCGCGCCGCCCAGGCCGATCCGGACTCCCCCGAAGCCGGCTTCTACCTCTTCGACGAGCACCCTGAGCAGTACGCCTGCTGGCTCGACGTACCGACCCTGCCCAAGCTCGACCAGCGCAGCGAGGTGCTCCGCGAGCGGCTCACCCGCGGGGCGCGCAGCGTCGTCGGCAGATACCTCGCCGGCCCCGTCCTCGCCGACGGCTGGCGGATCGACGTGGCGAACATGACCGGCCGCCACGGAGAGGTGGACCTCACCCACGAGGTGGCGCGGGAGATCCGCTCCACCCAGCGCGAGGTCGCTGCCGTGACCGGCCGGGACACCTGGCTGATCGCCGAGCACGGCCACGACGCCACCGGCGATCTCGCGGGCGACGGCTGGCACGGCACCATGAACTACGCGGGCTTCACCCGCCCCCTGTGGGCGTGGCTCGCCAACCCGGGCAGCGAGCTCAACTGGCTCGGCCTGCCCATGACGCTGCCTCGCCTGAGCGGCACCGCCATCTCCCGCACCCTGCGCGACTACAACGCGCAGCTGTCCTGGGAAGCGCGCAGCCATTCCCAGAACCAGCTCTCGAGCCACGACACGCCGCGCACCCGCACGGTCGTCGGCTCCCGGGGCCGACAGCTCACGGCGATCGCCGCCCTCGCGTCCCTGCCCGGGGTCCCGACCCTCTTCGCCGGGGACGAGCTGGGGGCCGTCGGCACCACCGGCGAGCACTCCCGCACGCCGATGCCGTGGCCCGCGATCGACGAGACCGACGGTGAGGGCGGGGGCGACGGTGAGGGCGGGGCCGACGGTGAGGGCGGGGCCGACAGCGAGCGCGTCGACCTCGCGATCCTCGCGGCGACCCGCGCCCTGCTGGGCCTGCGCCGGCGTGAGGCGGCCCTGCGCCGCGGTGGCCTGCGCTGGTTGCACATCGGCACCGACGCCCTGATCTTCGCCCGGACCCACCCGGAGGGGGATGTGATCGTGCATCTCGCGCGGGACGCCCATGCGGAGCTCACGCTCGACCTCGCCGCCCTCCCGGGCGTGCCGGTCGATCCTGCTGGCTCTGCCGGCTCCGTCGGACCTGCTGGCGCTGCTGGACCTGCTCACGCTGCCGGACCGGCTGATGCTGTCTGCTCTGCCGAGATGCTCCACCACGAAGGCGGCGCCCGCGCCCGTCTGCTGGGGCACTCCCTGATTTTCTCTGCCACGGGTGCCGGTGCGACGCTGGTCAAGATCGCCCGCGCCGCCTCTGACGTCCATCACCGCTGACGTCCATCGCCCCTGACACCCACCACCCCTGGCACTGACTGCCCCTGAACCCCGCCGCCCCCTCGGAGCGCCTGCCCCCGCAGCGCCCGAACGGGATACGGCAGCCCGAAGCACCCGTACACCACCCTCGGAAGGACCTGCATGACCTCCCCGATCTCGACCTCCGCCCCCAGCGCGACCACCTCCTCGACCGGTGAGGCGGTGACCGCCCAGTGGTGGCGCGACGCCGTCGTCTACCAGGTGTATCCCCGCTCCTTCGCCGACGCGGACGGCGACGGCATGGGCGACCTCCCCGGAGTCACCGCGCACCTCCCCTACCTGCGCGACCTCGGCGTCGATGCGATCTGGCTCTCGCCCTTCTACACCTCCCCGCAGCACGACGGCGGCTACGACGTCGCCGACTACACCGACGTCGACCCCCGCTTCGGATCCCTGGCCGACGCCGACGAGATGATCGCCCGCGCCCACGAGCTGGGCCTGAAGGTCATCGTCGACATCGTGCCCAACCACTCCTCGAGCGAGCACGTGCTCTTCCAGGAGGCGCTGGCCGCCGCCCCCGGCTCCCCCGAACGGGACCTGTACATGTTCGCCGAGGGCCGGGGCGTAAGCGGCGAGCTGCCCCCGAACAACTGGACCTCGATCTTCCACGGCCCCGCCTGGACCCGGATCACCGAGGCGGACGGCACACCCGGCCAGTGGTACCTGCACATCTTCGACACCAGCCAGCCCGACTGGAACTGGAAGAACCCGCGCGTGCACGAGCTCATGCAGGACGTGCTGCGGTTCTGGCTGGACCGCGGGGCCGACGGCTTCCGGGTGGACGTCGCCCACGGCATGGTCAAGCCCGAGGGCCTGCCAGACGCGACCGTGAACGCCGAAGGCCTGATCGACATCCCCGAGGGCGAGGTGCCCGTCTACTTCGACAACGACGGCGTGCTGGACATCTACCGCGAGTGGCGCCCGATCCTCGACTCCTACGAGGGTGACCGGATGATGGTGCTCGAGGCGTGGATCCCGGAGCACCGCCTGCCGCTGTACATCGGCGACGAGAAGGCGCACCAGTCCTTCAACTTCGGCTTCCTCCAGGCCCGCTGGGGCGTGGAGACGATGCGCGCCGCGATCGAGAAGCCCCTGGCCCTCGCCGATGCGGTGGGCTCACCCACCACCTGGGTGCTCTCGAACCACGACGTGATCCGCCACGCCTCCCGCTACGGCTTCGCCCCGGACCACCGCTTCGGCGAGGGCCTGGCCCGCGATGAGGTGCCCGATGCCGAGCTGGGACTGCGTCGGGCCCGTGCCGCGACCCTGCTCATGCTCTCCCTCCCCGGTTCCGCCTACCTGTACCAGGGCGAGGAGCTGGGGCTGCCGGAGGTGAGCGACATCCCCGATGAGCTGCGCGAGGACCCCGCGCATCTGCGTGCCGGTGTGCCCGGTCGCGACGGCTGCCGCGTGCCACTGCCGTGGGTCCAGGATGCCCCGGCCTACGGGTTCTCCTCGACCGGCGAGAGCTGGCTTCCGCAGCCCGCGGAGTTCGGTCCGCTCGCGGTCGACCAGCAGCTCGGGGTGGATGGCTCCGTGCTGGAGATGTACCGCTCGGCGCTGCACCTGCGCCGGAAGCTGCAGCTGGGGGTCCAGAGCGAGGCCGCCGGCGTGGTCTTCGCGCAGACGGCGCCCGACGGGGTGCTGGTCCTCGATCGCGGTGATCTCCGGGTCGTCGTCAACACGACGTCCGCCCCGGTCCCGCTGGCCGAGGTCACCGATGACCAGGGCTACGAGGTGCTGCTGCGCTCGGTTCCCACCGGCCCTGACGGTGCGGAGCAGGTCGCCGCGGACAGCGCCCTCTGGATGCGCCTGACGCGCTGACGCAGAGCCGGCGCCGACACGGTCGGCGTCGGCCTCCGGGGGTGGTTCTCGCCATTAGGATGGTCGATATGTCAGCACCTGAGACGCCCTCTCCCCGTCCCACCGCGTCCGACCTCGGGCCGTCGTCGAGCTCGGAGAGCTTCGACCTGGTCCTGCTGGGGTCCGGGCTCGGCGTCTACACCCTCGCCCGCGCCTTCCACGAGGAGTACGGCGTGGTGGCGACGGTGCTCACGAAGGTGGGCATCGAGCCGATGCGCCGCTCGGTCACCTGCGAGGTCATCGAGCTCGGAGGCTCCGCGAGCGACGAGGATCTGGTCGCCGCCGCCGTCGAGCTCGCGCGCGAGCGCGGCGGGGTGCGGCCCCAGCTGCTGCTGGCCAATGCTGATTCCCTGGTGCAGCTGATGAGCGATCATCGCGAGCAGCTGGAGCCGCACTTCGTCATGCCGATCCTCGAGGCCGATGTGCTCGAGCGCCTCTCGGACAAGGCGGAGTTCGCCCGGCTGTGCACCGAGCACGGGGTGGCGACCCCGCGCACGGAGGTCATCGATCTGGGGACGCCCCGGGACGCGGACTGGCAGCCCCCGCGCACCGAGCTGCCCTTCCCCGTGGTGATGAAGGCGGCCCGCACCGCGGACATGGCCGGGGTGCGCTTCGAGGGCAAGAAGAAGGTGTGGGTCCTCGAGACCCCGCAGGAGCTGGACGATTTGGTGCGGGCGATCGCTGCGGCCGGGTACGCCGGTCGCCTCGTCGTCCAGGAGCTGATCCCCGGCGACGACACCGCCGAGGGCTCGATCACCGCCTACACCGATGCCGCCGGGCGGGTGACGCTCCTGTGCTCGGCCCGGGTGCTGCTGGGCGAGCACACGCCCGACGCGCTGGGCCGACCCGCCGCGATGATCACCCTCCCCTTCGACGACGCCCTCGACCAGGCGCGCCGTCTGCTCGAGGCGACGGGCTACCGGGGCTACGCGAACTTCGACGTGAAGCGCGATCCCCGCGACGGGACCTGGAAGTTCTTCGAGGTGAACCCGCGCATCGGGCGCAACAACTTCTACGTCTCCAGTGCGGGGGCGAACGTGTCCCGCTTCGTGGTGGCCGACGCGATCGAGCACCGCCTTCTCGAACCGGTCACCGAGTTCGACGAGATCCTCTACTCCCTGGTCCCGATGCCGCTGCTGATGCGCTACCTGCGCGATCCGGCGCTGAAGCGCTGGGTGCGCACCGTCGCCCGGCGCGGGGTGCGCAATCCGTGGACCTATCCCGCAGACGGCAGCTGGGCGCGCCGCTACGCACGGATCGTCGGGCTGAACCACGTGCGCAAGTTCCTGCGCCATTATCCGCGGCCGACGGATTCGGGCTTCTGATCCGCGCTTCTCCACCAGTCCGCGCTTCTCCACCAGTCGCCGCGGGGCGCCGACGAGTCACCGGAAGAGCTCGGTGAGCTCCTTGCCGGCCTGCCGCACCGTGATCCGGGCGAGCTCGGTCAGGGAGTCGACCAGGCGGGCATCGCCGCGATATCCGTGCTGGTCGTAGACGACGGACAGCTCGGTGCAGCCGAGCACGGCGACGCCGGCCCCCTGCGCGAGCACCCGCTCGATGCAGGATTCGAAGAGGTCCAGATCCACCGGCATCCCGGCTTTGACCTGCCCGTAGATGAGGTGGTTGATGTCCTCCTGCACCGCATGGTCGGGGACCAGAGGCGTGCCGCCGTGGGCGAGGATCGCCTCCTGGTACACCCGAGCGTGGATGTTGCCCTCGGTCGCGAACACCGCGATGGGCGCCGTGCCCGCTCTCTCGACAGCGGCCTGAGCGGTGGTCTCGACGATGCTCAGCAGAGGGATCGTCGTGGCCGATTCCACCTGGCGTGCGTAGTGATGGGCCGTGTTGCACGGCAGGACGAGCATGTCCACCCCGGCGCGCTGGAGCATGACGGCATCGCGGAGGATCACGGGTCCGGGATCGGTGGCGTCGGGGTCGAGGATCGCCGCGGTCCGATCCGGGGTCGAGGAGTGCTGGGAGACCAGCAGGTCCACGTGCTCCTGGTCGCTGCGGGCCACGGTGGCGCGGATCAGCACGTCCAGGAACACCGAGGTGGCCGCGGGCCCGAGACCGCCCAGGACCCCGACGACCGGGCCGGGCCAGGTGGTCGGGTCGAGCCGACCGCCGAGCTCGTCCTCGGCGGCGCCATGCGCCGTCCCGCCGGCGGCCGGCTCCGTGCCGTTCACGCCCGCTCCCCCGGCGCCGTCCGGGGGCGGCGGCGCAACAGACGGCTGAACCGGTCACCGCCCTCGGGTCGGTAGTAGCGCTGGAACTTGAGCACCGAGTTCAGCCCGGCGGCCAGGACGTACCGCCGCCGGGAGAGGGAGTCGTCCACACCGGGATAGTGCAGGGGATTGCCCACCCGGGCTCGCAGCGCCCGGCGCAGCCGGGCCTTGGCCTCGGGGAGGGTGGTGTACCGCTTCACCAGGGAGATCGGGACGACGGCGTAGAGCACCTCGGGCTGATCCTGGAGGATGCCGTCCTCCCCGACCCCGGAGCCTGGCCCATGCTCGGGGAGGGCGTGCCGCAGATGCTCGTCGACGTACCAGGTCACGGGGTTGTGACCACCGGCGGTCACGTAGTAGTTCGAACGCCCCAGGCGGGGATTGAGCTCGAAGAATCTGGTGCGGCCGTCGCGGCGGTCGTACTTGAGGTCGAAGTTGGCGTAGCCGGTCCAGCCGAGCCGCTCGCACAGACGCTGCGCCTGGGCCACCATCTCCCGGTCGACCCCGGTGATGATCGCCGCCGGGTTCCCGATCGCGCCCGGTGCATGCTCCTCCAGCAGCGTGTGGCCGTAGGAGGCGAAGCGGACACGGGAATCGGCGTCGCAGTAGACGGTGAGGATCCGCATGTACTGGTCATCCCCGGGGATGCGGTCCTGGACGATGATCGACTCGCGGTACCCGGCCCCGCGGATGGCGGTCAGCAGCGCCCGCAGGTCCTCGGGCGAGTCGACGGTGTGGACCTTGTTCTTCCCCGGGAAGTCGATGCGCTTCCATTCGGAGACCTCGGCCGGCTTGGCGATTACCGGGAACTCGAAGGGCACCTCGAGATCGCCGGGGACCTCCTGGGCGAGATCGACCACCACCGTGCCCGGGTGGTCCACCTCGAGATCCTGGCAGAGCTTCGTGAAGTTCTGCTTCTCGGTGGCGGCGGCGAAGGTCTCCAGGTCGACGTACGGGGCGATGTATCGAGGATCCAGGCCGATCTCGTCGCGGATCCGGATGATGGGCTTGACGGTCGCGTCGGCCGATCCGAGCAGCAGGAGGGGTCGGCCCGGATGCGCATCGGCGACCTCCTGCAGCACGGGGGCCAGCGTCTCCGGATCGAACGGGTCCTGGCACTGCACGTTGTCGATGAGGGAGGAGGTCCCCACGACCCAGCCCGCCAGGCGGGAAATCGCCACGGTGCGGACCCCGTACGCCTCATGGAAGGCGCGCGCGAGGGAATAGGCGCCGATGTCCCCACCGACGACGACAGGCGTGAATTCGACGACGGGCGCGTCAGTGGCGTTCTCAGGCATGCCCGCAGTCTAGCGACGCCCGTCCACGCACCTCCTCGACACTCTCCGACGAGGTGCCTACGCTGGAGGGATGGATCACACGACACCGGAAATCGCCTCCTTCACCCTTCTCTCGAGCGCCACGCCCGACGGCACCGAGGTGGCACCCCAGCAGCTGGTGGAAGGCCTCGGCGGCGAGAACCTCTCCCCCGATCTCCAGTGGTCCGGTGCCCCGGAGGGCACCCGGTCCTTCGCGGTCACCTGCTTCGACCCGGACGCCCCCACCGGATCGGGCTTCTGGCACTGGGTCGCCTGGGACATCCCGGCCGATGTCGGCTCCTTGCCCCTCGGCGTCCCGCGCGACAGCTCGAGCCTGCGCCAGGCGCACAACGACTTCGGCACTCAGGGATACGACGGGCCGGAGCCGCCCGCCGGTCCGCCCCACCGCTACGTCTTCTCCGTGCACGCCCTGCCCGTCGAGTCGCTCGAGGTGGATCCGGAGGGCCCGCACATCGGCGCACGCTTCGCGATCTTCAGCCAACAGCTGGCATCCGCCTCGCTGACAGCTCACTATCAGGTGACGGACTGACGCACAAGGGGGGAAGACTCCGCGACACCTCGGGCGCGCCCCGTCGTGCCTGGACAGGGCCGGTCGTAGTCTCGATTCATGACGTTGATGAGAGTCCGCTCCGTACAGGCTGATAAAAGATCAGACCTGGGTCTGACCCCGTTCATCCGCTCGGGGGACGCGATGTCGTCGACGGAGTGCGAACCTCGAGGGGTGAATGTGATCAGCAGCAGCCACCGCCCCCGGACCGTCGCGCAATGGCCCCCGACGGCCTCGTCCTCCGGTGGGCATTCCGCCGATCGGCCCCTGCGCGTGCTGCTGACCACCGACTGGTGGGAACCCATCGTCAACGGGGTGGTCGCCTCGGTCACGACCCTGCGTCGCGAGCTCATCGCGCTGGGCTGCGACGTCCGGGTGCTGACCCTCTCCCCTGGGCTGCGGACCCGCAGCGAGCACGGTGTGTACCGCATCGGCTCGGTCTCGGCCTCGATGCTCTACGACCATGCCCGCATCGGGATGCCGGGCGGTCGCCGGGTGCTGCGCGAGATCATGCGCTGGCGCCCCGACATCGTCCACTCGCAGTGCGAGTTCTCCACCCATGTGTGGGCCCGACGCATCGCCCGCACCCTCAGGGTCCCGCTGGTGCACACGTACCACACCATCTACGAGGACTACACGCACTACTACTCCCCCAGCCGCACCGTCGGCCGGAAGGTCGTCTCGACCTTCTCCCGCCGGCTGCTCTCGGGAACCGACGCGGTCATCGCCCCGACGCCGAAGGTCGCGGATCTCCTGCACGGCTACGGGGTGCTCGAGCCCGTCCACGTGGTGCCCACCGGTCTGGATCTGCAGCGTTTCCGCCCCGCCCTCACCCCGGCGGAGCGGAAGGACGCCGCCGAGCTGCGGCGCGGTCTCGGCATCACCGCTCAGCAGAAGGTGCTGATCTCGGTGTGCCGCCTGGCGAAGGAGAAGAACCTCGACGAGGTGCTCGACTGGGTCGCCGCCGCGGACCGCGAGGACACCGTGCTGGTGCTGGTCGGAGACGGCCCGTACCGCGCGGAGCTCGCTGCGCGCGCCGCCGAGCTGGGCATCACCGATCGCGTCGTCTTCACCGGAGTGGTCGAGCCGGCGGAGGTGCAGCGCTGGTACCGCATCGGCGACGTCTTCGTCAGCGCCTCCCGCAGCGAGACCCAGGGGCTGACGTTCATCGAGGCTCTCGCCTGCGGGCTCCCGCTGCTGTGCCGCCGGGACCCGTCGATCGAGAGCGTCGTGCTCGATGGCCGCACCGGCTGGAAGATCGACGAGACGGCGGAGTTCACGCAGCGTCTCGACAGCCTCCTGGACGACCCGGAGCTGCACGAGGCGATGTCGCAGGCGGCCGTCGTCCATGCGGCGGCCACCTGCGGCGCGGGAGATTTCGGCCGCTCCGTCCTCGGCGTCTATGAGCAGACTCTGGACTCCCAGCATTCCCTGCAGGCTCTGCAGTCGCCGCAGGAGATCCCGTCGCTGCAGGAGATGCCGTCGCTGCAGAGCGCCGACGAGCGCGATCGTGTCCTGCACGAGGTGCTCGCGTGAGCACCACGACGCAGCCGATGCAGCTGACGCCACTGGCGCCGACCATCAGCACGCTCACCGGCCGCTCGACCACCACCGATCGCGCACCGGCCCGGACACCTGCCACAGCCGCTGCGGCGGCGTCTGCTGCGGCGTCTGACGGAGCAACTGCTACTGCGACGGCAGGAGCCAGGACCGGGGCGTCGACGCGCGATCCGGTGCGCATCGCCGCCCGGCTCTCCCCGCTGCTGGGACTCGGGATCAGCATCGCCCTGGTCTGGTGGGGCCTGCAGACCGGCGTCCTGCAGTCGCTCGAGAACCTCCAGGCGTTCATCACCTCGCTCGGCGCGTGGGGGCCGGTCGCCTTCCTGATCGCCTCGACGGCCTCGGTCATCTTCCCGATCGTGCCCGGCGGACTGCTGGTCATCGCCGGTCCCGTCCTGTTCGGACCGGTCGAGGGGACGGTCTACAACTTCGTCGCCGTCAGCACGGGCTCGCTGCTGAACTTCCTGATCGCCCGGCACGTGGGGCTCGCCCTCATCGAACGGATCTTCCCGGCCAAGACGGTGGAGAAGTTCCTGGGCTGGACCCGCAGCAATCACTTCACCCGGGCCTTCGCCCTCGCGATCGCCCTGCCCGTCGCCCCTGACGACCTGCTCTGCTATATCGCCGGGACCACCCGGATGCGGTGGCGCACGTTCGTCCTGATCATCCTGCTGTGCAAGCCGTGGGCGCTGATCGCCTACGGGCTCGGGGTGAGCGCCCTCATCCTGCGATACCTGCCCTGGTGACGAGGCCGGACGAACCGCCCCGCTGCACTTCCCCGGCGAACAGCCCCGGTGAACAACCCCGGTGAACAGCCTTGCTGAACAGCCCCGGTGAACGGAGACCTACATGTTCAAGAAGACATCCGCTGAGGCCCGTCGGCCCCGCCGCGACGTGCCTGCTGACCGCTCCCGCCCCGCAGGCCAGGGGCCGTCGGCCCGAAGGCCGCTGCGCGTGCTGATGCCGCGCGGCCTCGCCGGTCTCGCCGCGCAGTCCGGCATCGGCGCCGCCATCCGGCATCAGGAGAAGGCAGTGCGCTCACTGGGCCACGAGGTGGTCACCAACCCGTTGCGGCCCTTCGACGTGGTGCACCTGAACACCCCGTTCCCGGACACCCCGCTGCTCGCGCACTGGGCGCGGCTGCGCCGTCGGCCCGCGCTGGTGTGGGCGCACTCCACGGAGGACGACTTCCGCGATTCGTTCCCGGGCGCCAACACGCTCGCTCCGACGTTCCGCCGCTGGATCGCCCACCTCTACCGCCGCGGTGACGCGGTCGTGACCCCCAGCGAGTACTCCCGCGACCTGATCTCGGCGCCGAAGTACGGGATCTCCGCCCCGATCCACGTGCTCTCCAACGGTGTGGACACCAGCTTCTTCCGTCCCGATCCCGGGGCCCGCGACCGGCTGCGGGAGCAGCTCGGGCTCGACGCCGACGCGAAGGTGGTCGTCAGCGTGGGGATGCAGCTGGTGCGCAAGGGCATCGTGGACTGGGTGGAAGTGGCCCGGGCGATGCCCGAGGTGACCTTCGTCTGGTACGGCCGCACCGACGAGCGCATGCTCACCGCGGAGGTGCGCCGGGCCCTGGCCGCGGCACCTGCGAACGCCCGCTTCCCCGGTTACATCACGGCCGTGGAGCTGCGCGAGGCGTACTGCGGGGCCGATGCCTTCTGCTTCCTCACCAAGGAGGAGACCGAGGGGATCGTGCTGTGGGAGGCGCTCGCCTGCGAGACTCCGACCCTGGTCCGGGCGATCCCCATCTACCGCGACCGGATGCCCGATGGCGTGCTCACGCACCAGGTGGCCGGCGAGGGTCCCGGCTTCGCGGCGGACGTCGTCGCACGCCTGAGCGCGCTTCTGGACGGCGAGCTCACGGATCTGACCGCCGCCGGGCGCAGCGCCGCGGAGGAGGTCGACATCCACCGGGTCGCGCAGAAGCTCCAGGAGATCTACCGGCTCACCGGCGTCCAGCCCCATGGTCGCGACGCAGCGTTCCGCGAGACAGAGGCGCGAAGCACAGAGGCGCGAAGTACAAAGACCCGCAGTTCAAGGTCCCGCAGTTCAAGGTCCCGCGGCGCCGAAGGCTCCGAGCTCACCGCCGGCGCTGCGGACGCCACAGCACCAGTGCACCCCCGCCACGGCGCTGCGGACGCTCGCCTCGACGCAGCGCACTGATCTCGCCGTCCCTGTCGGCGGAGAAGACGCGCCGCTGGGTGGGGGTCATCGACTCCAGCGTTTCCCGCACCGCCTCGAGCTGGTCGGCGAGGATCCCGACCTCGTCCTGCAGCTCGAGGATCCGCTTGATCCCGGCGAGGTTGATGCCCTGGTCCTGGGAGAGGCGCTGGATCTCGCGGAGCTTGGCGACGTCGCGCGCGCTGTAGCGGCGCCCGCGTCCGCGGGTGCGCTGCGGGGAGACCAGCCCGATCCTGTCGTACTGGCGCAGGGTCTGCGGGTGCATGCCGGACAGCTCCGCGGCGACGGAGATCACGAACACGGGGGCGCGCTCATCGATCCGCTGCGGGCTTGCCATGCCTGATGCTCCTTCCGGGGGAACGGGCGGGTGCTGCTCCTGGTGCTTCTCCTACTGTGCCAGCCGGGCCGACGCCGCGGGACGCGACGTGGCCGGAACGATCTGCCGGCGCCGTCGGGCGATCAGACGGCGCCGTCGGGCGATCAGACGGCGCCGTCGGCCGATCGGGCGGCGCCGTCGGGTGATCAGCGCGCGGCGGCCTCGGCGAGCCCCTCGCGGGGGTCCTCATCGGCCAGTGCCTCGCGCAGGTCCTCGACGGCCTGCTTGGCCTTGCCCTCGACATGCGCGGGCACGGCGACCTGCACGGTGACCAGGAGGTCGCCGGTGGTCTTCTTGGTGACGATGCCCTTCTTGCGCACGCGCAGGGTGCGGCCGCTCGGGGTTCCCGGGGCGACCTTCACTCCGACGGTGCCGCCGTCGAGCAGGGGGACGTTCAGCGTGGTGCCGAGCACAGCCTCGTCGAAGCTGATCGGGACGGTCAGGCGGAGGTTCGCGCCGTCGCTGCTCCAGACGGGGTGCTCCTCGACATCGAGGGTCAGGAGCAGGTCGCCGGCCTTCGCGGAGCCCGGACCGGGCCGGCCCTTGCCGCGCAGGCGGATCTTCTGTCCGTCGTGCACCCCGGCGGGGATGCGGGTGGTGACGTTCTTCCCGTCCACGCTCAGGCGCACCTCGGTGCCCAGCGCCGCGTCGCGGAAGCTGATGCGGGTGCGGGCGGAGACGTCCTGGCCCTTCGCGGGGGCGCCGCCAGGATTGCCCTGGAAGCCTGCCTGCCCGCCGCCGAAGCCGCCGCCCTGACCGCCGAACATCCGCATGATGTCCTCGAGGTCGGGGTTCCCTCCTCCGCCGGGCGCGGCGCGGCCCCCGCCGGGGAAGCCGCCGCCCTGGCCGCCGAACATCGAGGAGAAGACATCCTCGAAGCCGGCGCCGCCGGCACCGCCGGGGCCGCCCTGGCCTGCGGAGAAGCGTGCGCCGCCGGAGCCCATCGCGCGGATCGCGTCGTACTGCTCGCGCTGCTCGGGGTCGTTGAGCACCGAGTACGCCTCGCCGATCCCCTTGAACCGCTCTTCGGCCTTGGCGTCATCGGGGTGGTGATCGGGATGGTACTTCCGGGCCTGCGTGCGGTACGCCTTCTTGATCTCCTGCGCGCTCGCATCCTTCGAGACGCCGAGGACCGCGTAGAAGTCCTTGTCGAGCCAGTCCTGCTGGGACATGTGCGTCTCCTTCCGGGAGCGTCGGGAAAAGTCTGGTGTGTGTCTGTGGGGTGTGGGAGAGGCGGGGGGGGCCGGGGGGGGGGGCGCGGGGGCCGGGGCGCCCCGCCCCACGGCCAGGACCTCGAGGGCGATCCGGAGTTCGAAGAGCTGTCCCGCGTCAGCGAGGGAGGCTGCGGTGACCACCATTCCCCGCCCAGCGGAGGGGGCGGCCAGGCCTTCGGCGACCAGTCGGCCCAGGGCCTCGCGCAGGGGAGTGCGGGAGATCCCGAGGCGAGCGGACTGCTCGATCTCGCCCAGCACGGTCCCGGGCTCGAGGGTGCCTTCGAGGATGTCCTCACGGAGGGTGCGGTAGGCCCGGTCACTTGCACGCATACGAACACTGTATACACAGACTCGCAGTTCGTGCTCTTCGTGGCCGGGATGGCCGGGTGTGCGCACCGAAATGTATACAGAGGTGACGTTGTGCCTCGTGATGTCGTGGGGTCGTGCGGGGTCAGATGGTGCGGTGCGTCGCGTGAGGGTCCTGAGCGCCTTCGGTGTCGGAGGTGCGCTCGGGGATCCACGGGTCCTCGCCGTCGTCGACCGGAACGTCGCCGTCGACCAGGCGCGATTCGAGGGACTTGGAGTAGATCGGCACGGGTTCGGAGGCGACCTCGATGCTGCCGTCGATGTCCTGCCAGGGCCCGCCGTTCACGGCGAACTGCCCGATGAAGGTGGTGGTGAGGGTGATGTCGTACCAGCCCTCGGCGCTGTACGTGCTCGAGACGACCTCGGAGGGGTACGGCTTGCCGGGGTTGTCCGTGCTGATCGTGTTCCCGTCCCCGAGATCCCATGCGTAGGAGGTCGGCGTGGCGCGGATGGCGACGGGGGTGTCGAGCAGCTCGACGTCCAGTTCCTGAGCCTTCGTGTCCGTGTACAGCACGTTGGGCATGTTGACGGGGAGCCAGCCGTCGGTCGGACCGGCATGTGCTGCGAGGGGCTTGATCGGCATATCGGCGAAGTCGCTCAGCGAGACGGTGAGGACGATCGGGGCGGAAGCGTCTGCTGCGGGTACGCCGGTTCCGGTTCTGGCTCCCGCTCCTGTGGGAGGTGTGGCGGTACCGGGTGCGCGGCAGTCGTACCCCAGAAGTTCGCGGGAACCATCCGCCGAGTCGACGCGATTGATTTCGAGGGTGACCTTATCTTGGCTGCCGCCCTGTGCGCTGCGCGATGAGGGTGTGGCGAGAACGTCCCCGTTGCTGTTGATGTTGTAGTCAGTGCCGACCTGGCAGGCGTTACGTGATGAGTTGCAGTTCGTTCCCGCTACGCCTGTGGTGCAGGAGTAGCCGGTCTGGGTTTCTGCTGTTCTGGACTCAATGAAAAAGTCAGGGACGGGCGGTCGTGATCCACGTGACGATTTGTTGGCGCCCCTCTGTTCTTGATTTTTGCTAGGCGAGTAGGCGCCTTCGTCGGCACGACTGACACCGCTTGTCGATTTGTTGTCAGTCGCACCTGTCGGCACATCCCAGGAGTTTTCAGCATGGGTGCGGAAGGCGTCGTCGGTGATTCCGCCCGAGGTCTCATCTCCGAGCGCGGTCGGGATCCCTGTTAGGGTGATAAATGCTATCAGAATCGCCGTACTTAAAAGCTTAGCGGTTGGCCCTATGGTTGGCTCATGAGAAGGCATCTTCGCCCCACTCTGCGTCCACACCCTTGGTTGTCCAATGATCCGAAGACCACGTCATTCCGCCGACTGTGATGTATTGAATTTCGTCAACCTTGAATCTACTACTAAAGGTGTCGCTAGGTCGCGTGTGCGGGCCGATGGTGAAGTAGTATCCAATTTCGTGATCAAAATTATCGGATTCATGTATTTTTGACCCAACATCGGTGATGGTGAACGGGCTCCAGTACTCACCATGCTCTACGAGGAGCGGGACGTCCTTGTTGAACTCATCGCAACTCTCGCAGTCATCCGATTGGAGCGAGTCCAGCAGCTCAGTCTCGCCCGTCTGATGCGCCCACATCGAGACCGCGATGTAGTACCGGAACGCCTGTGTCGCGCCGTCCGCGGTGTGCTCGTCCATGCCGGAGTAGTCGGCGGGGTCGGGGGCGGGGATGTCCGGTGCTGCGACGGTCTGGTCGTCATCGCCTCCGCCGTCGCTCGGCGCTGCTCCACTGCCGTCGCTGGGGGCTGCGCCGCCGCCGTCGCTCGTGCCGACCTGCTGGGGAGGCTCCGTGACGGGTCCGTCGCCTCCGGCGTCGCAGGCGGCGAACGTGAAGGTCAGGGCGGCGACAGCCGCGATGGCGAGGAGACGTCGGGGCATGGGGGGTACTTTCCGGATGGGCGTCAGGTGACCTGAACGCTATACACAACCCGCGTTCCCCGTCCGTCGATCACCGAGATTGTGGATGACCGATGGAGCGGAACGCCTCGATGGTCTCGGCCGGATCCAGGACCGCGGCAGGGTGGGGACCCTCCCTCTTCCAGGCGCTCCGCCACGTCTCGACGTCTGGAGAGGAGAGCGCTCCTCCGGCCAGGAGCACCATGTTCCCGTCGGCCGGGCGGGTCAGGAGGGACGCATGGGTCAGCGTCCAGACGCCGGAGAGTCCACGCTCCGAGGTGGCATTCTCCAACTCTCGGACCTGCTGGGCCACGAAGCGCTGGCCGGCGTCGTCGCCGATGTTCACCAGCAGCGTCCCGTCGGCCTCGAGGTGGTCGAGCGCTTCGAGATAGAAGTCCTTGGTGGCCAGGTGCGCGGGGGAGGACTCCCCGGAGAACACATCGATCACGAGCGCATCGAAGCGTCGGTCGCCGAGTGCGGCGAGCTCCTCGCGCGCGTCCCCGATCATGACCGTGAGATCGGTGCCGGGAGGCAGGGGAAGAGCTGTGGTCACCAGCGTCGGCAGCTCACGCTCGATCTCGATCACCAGCTGTGGTGATCCGGGGCGAGTGGCCTGCACGTACCGGGCGAGGGTGAGGGCGCCGGCGCCCAGGTGTGCAACACGGATCGGCTGCCCCGTGGGCCAGGCCTCATCGACGACGTTCGCCATGCGGCGCAGGTATTCGTGGACGATGTGCATCGGATCCGCCAGGTCGACATGGGACTGCTCCACGCCGCCGATCTGCAGCACCCAGCCGCCGTCGACCTCGTCCTTGACGATCCACGCGGGCTGATCGGAGAAGCTCAGCTGCGCGCTGCGCTGCGAGGCGGGAGTGAGTTCCGAGGCGGTCATGGCTTCATTGTGGTCGATGTCGTGCGCGATCATGGCCGATCGGCGTCGGGCCTGAACCCAGCGGGGACAATGGCTCGATGCAGACTCTCGACCTCGACGGCCGGATATTCTCCCTCCATCGCGCCTGCGCCGACGACGTTCCGGCTCTCGTCGCCCTTCTGGCCGATGATGTGCTGGGTCGTGAGCGGGAGAGCTCCGACCTGGCGCCCTATGAAGAAGCCTTCTCCCGGATCGACGCCGACGAGAACCAGCTCCTGGTGGCGGTGCGTGACGAGGCCGGGAAGATCGTCGCGACCATGCAGCTCACGCTGATGCCCTCCGTCTCCCGCGGCGGTGCCACCCGGCTCCAGATCGAGGCCGTCCGCGTCGACGAGTCCACGCGGGGCGCCGGGCTCGGCAGCGCCCTGTTCGCGTGGGCGCAGAACTGGGGCCGGGAGCACGGGGCGACGCTCGCCCAGCTGACCACCGATGCGGTGCGCGTCGACGCGCACCGGTTCTACGAGCGCCTGGGATACGTCCCGAGCCACGTGGGGTTCAAACTCCCCCTGTGATGTCGGGGGCCCAGGTTCGTGCCTTGGGTCTCGAGCCTGGGGCTCAAGCCCAAGTTCCGGCACGGGCTGCGGTCAGCATCGGGCGCCCGAGTGCACGTGCACGTGGAGATGCTTGGAGTCCTGATAGGCGCCGAGATTCGTGAGCACGGCGGCGGCGCCATGCTCCTGTTCGACGTCCCGGGCGATCTGCTGGACGACGCTCAGCAGGGCGCGCAGGTCTGCCTCGTCCTCGGGGCCAGCCGTGGTCAGAGAGGCGATGTGCCGTGTGGGGACCACGACGATGTGCACCTCCCAGAAGGGACGGGTGTGGTGGAAGGCGAGCACGCTCGGGTCCTCGTGGACCACGTCCAGGGCTCCGGGGTCGGGGATCGCGACGTCGCAGTAGAAGTCGGATCCGGTGTACGTCAGTGCATCAGCCATGCCCTCAGTATCGCGGCCTGGGCACCGGTACGCGGCCTGGCCATGAGTACCCTGAGGCCACGATGACCGCGAAGGGGGCCCGATGATGCAGCACGGTGCGACGATGACGGATCTTCAGGCCGAGCGCGACGAGGTGCTCGCGGAGCTGGCCGCCCTCGAGGACCCCAGGGTCCGTGCGGTCAACGAGAGGCACGGCGACGATCACGGCGTGAACCTCACGCGGCTGCGCGCGATCGCCAAGCGACTGAAAGCCCGGCCCGATCTGGCCCGCGAGCTGTGGGGGAGCGGCGACAGCGCCGCGAAGCTGCTCGCGATCCTGCTCTCGCGGCCGAAGGAAGTCGAGCGGGACGAGCTCGACGCGATGCTCCGCGAGGTCGGCTCGCCCAAGGTGCACGATTGGCTCGTGAACTACCTCGTGCTGAAGGGACCCCATCGCGAGGCCCTGCGCGAGGCCTGGTTCGCCGACGCTGATCCCGTGGTCGCGAGCGCCGGCTGGGCGCTGACCAGCGACCGTGTCGTGAAGAATCCCGAGGGGATCGACCAGAGCGCGCTGCTGGATCTCATCGAGGCGCAGATGCAGGACGCTCCGGAGCGTCTGCAGTGGGCCATGAACACCTGCCTCGCCCAGATCGGCATCACCAACCCCGAGCTGCGCGAGCGAGCACGGGAGATCGGGGTGCGTCTGGAGGTGCTCAAGGACTACCCGACGCCACCGAACTGCACCTCACCGTTCGCGCCGATCTGGATCGACGAGATGGTCCGACGGGGCGGCGGAGGCTGAGAAGTCCGAGGTCCACGTGGTCTCCTCGAGAGCCGCCACCACAGGAGCTCGGTCGCCCTCCGCCTCGGGTGCGGGTACCTCCCAGGCATCGTCGGGATAGCAGAGCCCTTCCAGGGAGATCGACGACGGGAGGGAGACCTCTTCGTCAACGGGCACTCTGTACAGGCGATCGGCGACCAGCGCGTGGCGGCGCTTGGCGGCGTGGGCCCGGCCACCGCAGAACAGATAGGTGACGAGGAACGGCAGCGCGCAGAGGGCAGGCAGGAGAAAGACTGCGTAAGGGTCCTCGGGCCGGCGGACTGCAAAAAGGAACACCGTCAAGAAGGCGTTCATCAGAACTACGGCACCCGCGCAGAACTGCAGTCCTTCCCAGGTGGCTGCGATCCCGACGAACGGCGACTTCGCAGGGATGCCGAGCTTCCTGGTCGACTCCTCGCCCGCCGCCCATCGCAGCACGGCCCGAGCGGTGATCCGTTCCTTTCGCAGCACTGCGAGGTGGGAGGGGATGTAGAGGATGATCAGGGGAAACGGGGCCAGCAGCAGAATCTCCTCGACCGGGAGGAAGAGAAGGCCTGCCGGGAGCAGGACCGGATCGGCCTCAGGATCCCCACCGAATAATGCGACCACTGCCCATCCTGCCGCGAGGACGACGGCCGTGAGGAAGAGATAGCCGAGCCACGTGGCAACCCGGACTGACGATGTGAACCCGGGGTATCCCTGCTCGGGGAGCGCCGCGGTGCATTCCAGTCCACGCTGTCTCAGCTCCTCGCTATTCTGCTCTCCCGGCGGGACCGGATACGAGTGCAGGAGCGATTCCGCAGCACCCTGCTGGTCGGACGCCTCGAAGTATGCGATGGCTTCGGCGCCGCCGAGCCGTGCGAAGACGAGAGCGTCCCGGACGTGGGTGCGGGACTCCGTGCGGGGAGCGTCGGGGCGGTGAAGGTGGGACACAGGAAGAGTGTATGAAGCAGGAACGCTCGACACCGCATGGGGCAGGATCTCGAGCACTCCACTCTCGGAGCGGCGCCCTGGCAGGTCCTCCCTCTAGTTCCCTCCTACGGCCTACGGTGGACCCATGGACACCAGAGCCGAGATCCGCGACTTCCTCACGAGCCGTCGTGCCCGGCTGTCGCCGGAGCAGGCCGGTGTGCCGACCTACGGCGGGGTGCGCCGCGTGGCAGGACTGCGGCGCGAGGAGGTCGCGCACCTCGCCGGCGTCAGCGTGGACTACTACAACCGTCTCGAGCGGGGCCGGGCCACCGGGATCTCCCCGGAGGTGCTCGCCGCCGTGGCCTGTGCCCTGCAGCTCGACGAGGTCGAGCACGAGCATCTGCGCAATCTGCTCCACGCCGCCCGACCCTCGCCGCTCCAGGCACCGCGCTCACGGGCCCGGCACGCGGTGAGGCCCACGGTGCAGAAGGTCCTCGATGCCCTCGACCTTCCCGCATTCGTGCAGAACAGCCGCCTGGAGATCGTCGCTGCGAACGCCCTCGGCCAGGCTCTCTACGCCGACGCGGAGGGCGATCACCGGCTGGAGCTGCCCTTCAGCATGCCGAGCTTCGTGTTCCTGGATCCCCGCAGCCCGGCCTTCTACGGCGACTGGTCGCGCGTGGCCCGCAACCAGGTCGCCCTGCTGCGCACGAGCGCCGGCAGGACGCCGGATGACCCAGAACTGCTCGCCCTCATCGGGAAGCTGTCCACCCAGTCCCCGCACTTCCGCGAGCTCTGGGCCACCCATGACGTGCTGAAGTACCGGAAGGGACCCAAGAAGTACCACCACCCCGTCGTCGGTGATATCGAGTTCATCGGGGAGTCCTTCGATCTCTCCGAGCACGAGGACCTCGCGCTGCTGACCTACACCTACGAGACGAACTCGCCCACTGAGCAGGCCATGACCTTGCTGGCGAGCTGGGTCGGCTCCGCCGTTCTTCCGTCGTCATGACGTGACGGAGGATGGCTGCTCAGATGCGGGCGGCGACCTCGACGAGCAGGGCCCTGTGGTCGCTGCCGGTGACCGTCTCGTACCCAGCGACGCCGCCGAGCACCGCGTCGGTCGCCAGCGCATGATCGATGCGCGCGAAGGGCGGGATCCATGAGTCCGTCGGCCAGGTCGGATGCCATCCCGGTCCGTCGCCCTCCTGCCTCGCCGCGAGGTCGCGCAGGCCTCCGCCAGCAGTCAGCTCTCGCATCGTGCGGTGCTGGTCGATCGCGTTGAAGTCCCCGACCAGCAGCAGATTCTCCTCGAGATACGGCTCGGCGAGGCGTCCGACGGCGGCGGCATCGTCGGTCCAGACGTCGGCCCCCAGCTGCGGGGGCGCGGAGTGGATCACCCCGAGGTGCCAGTCCGTGCCGTCGACCGTGGTGGTGGCGATCAGGTTCTCGAAAGCGGTGCCCTCGGTGCGCGCCGCGACCTCGACCGGCGTGCGGGACAGGAGCATCGATCCGCTCGCATCGGTGTCGGCGCTGCCCACCCGATGCGGGAACTGCTCCAGGATGCCCGCGCCCGCGAGCTGCTCCTCGAATCCCGGTGTGTATTCCTGCAGCGCGAGCACGTCGACGTCAGGGATGATCAGCTGCGCGACCTCGTCAAGGTCCGCGCTCCCGTACTGGAGGTTCAGCGAGAGGACCGTGAGGGTGCCGCCGACCGCGACCGGATAGGCCTCCCTCTCGCCCTGTGGGAGCAGCGGCACGGCGAAGACGGCCATCGCCGCCACCAGGACAGCAGCCCCGAGCAGCCGCCACCGGGCCCTCAGCACGAGGATCAGACCGACGCAGCCGACCAGCACCGGGATCCACAGCAGCGGGATGAACGTCGCGGCGGCGATCACATACTGATGCCAGCTGTGCAGCTCGGTGACCTGGCGCAGCACCAGGAGCACCGCCGATGCGAGCACTCCCGTGACCAGCAGACCCCAACCCAGGATCGATACCCCCATACGAATCATGCGGGGAGTCTATGAGACGGGCGGGCTGCCCGGATGCTCGCCGAAGGTGCGTGGATCCACGGGACGCTTCGCTCGCGGCAGCCCCTCGACGACGAGCAGATACGACTCGGTCACCAGCTCTCGGATCAGGTCGGCGTCGAGCGCGCCGCCCGGCTCGAGCGTGATCCAATGCCGTTTGTTCATGTGATAGCCCGGCGTGATGTCCCGGTGGGCCTGACGCAGCGCCTCAGAATCCCGAGGGTCAGCCTTCAGAACCACGATCTGCTCGCCGCGCACCTCGGTGAACAGCAGGAACATCTTGCCGATCACTTTGAAGACGTCGTACTCCGGACCGAAGGGGCGGGTCGCCTCCGCTGCCGGGAGCTCCTCGGCGCGCTGGCGGGCGATCTCCTGCAGGGCGTCACCGTCCATGGTGCTGCGCCTCCTTCGTGGTCTCGGCGGGCGACACATCGTGGCCGAGGGTCTGACGGTCAGTGGATCGGACGGGCAGGTCGTCCCAGACGAACGTGGTCGTCTGCCCAGTCTCCCAATCGCGACGCAGGATGCTGTACGCGGTCGAGGCGAGCGGTGCGCCTCCGTTCACCGGCCAGCCCTCCCGGTAGTGCGCTTCCTTGAGCCAGCCGCAGCGGACGAAGGTCTTGCGCATGGCGATGTTGTCCTCGCGGGTCTGATCCTCGAAGCGGTTCACGCTCGGCATGGGGCTGAACACGTGGGCGGTCGCCGCGCTGAGGACGGGGACTCCGAGACCGCGGCCGCGGAACGGGCCGCCGAGACGGAGGTCGAACAGCGGCGTGCCCTCGCTCAGGTCCTCGAAGCGGAGAAAACCGATGCGCCCGAGCTCGCGGTGATCGATCCAGAACGAGTCGTTGTCCTCGTCCCGGTAGGCGCCCTTGCCGATCGCGCCTTCCACGTCTGCGGCACTGGGGTGCACGCCCACGTGGAACGGGAAGTCGTTCCGAGTCATGAAGTCGATGAGGGCGGCACGGTCCTGACCAGCGGGATCCAGGCGTGTGAAGGAGATGGTCATAGGGCGGAGCCTACTGATACCGACTCACCAGGTGGAGGCTGCTTCTCGATCCGGGCGGCCTCTGGAATGATCGCTCCATGGCTTCCACAGTGGTCTCCGTCCACGTCAGTGCCGCTCACACCTTCAGCAAGGATCGAGCTCCGTCGATCGAGCTCGACGAGGGGATCGGCGTGCGCGGAGATGCGCACGCCGGCACCACCGTGAAGCACCGCAGCAGAGTCGCCCGTGACCCGAACCAGCCCAACCTGCGACAGGTCCATCTGATCCACCGGGAGCTGTTCGAGGAGCTTGCGGCCGACGGGCATGTCGTCGAGCCCGGCCAGCTGGGGGAGAACATCACGACCGCGGGCATCGACCTCCTCACCCTCCCGGTGGGGGCTCGCCTGCACATCGGCGACGCGGTCATCGTCGTCACCGGGCTGCGGAACCCGTGCCAGCAGATCAATGACTTCCAGCCGGGGTTGCTGAAGAGGGTGCTCCGCAAGGACGACACCGGTGAGGTCCAGAGGCTCACCGGCGTCATGGGCATCGTGGCCCGCAGCGGCACGGTGCGCCCGTCGGATCCGATCACGGTCGAGCTGCCGCCGGAGCCCCATCACCCGCTCGCCAAGGTCTAACTCCTGCGGCGATAGATCCGGTACTCGATGCCGACGGGAACGTCGATCTCTCGTTCCAGCGAACCGAAATGGTCCTTCGCCCATGCCGTGATGCGCTCGGCAGCCCGGGCACGTCCTTCCCGGCTGGCCGTGGATCGGTACGGATTCAGCAGCATCCGATCGATCACCTGCCCGAGAGCACGCCCGTGGACACCGTCGATCCGGCGAATCGCCGCGAGATCCAAACCGCTCAGCGCGAATGCGTGATCTGCATCCTCCGGACTGTTCAATCCTCTGGCCTGCCCCCGAGTGACCGCCTCCATGCCGCCTATCTCCTCGTCGACCCGCGCCGAGATCTCCCCGAGCTCAGGTCCCGGCTGATGGGCGCCGCCCAGAGCAAGCAGCACGGCACCCCCGGGGCGGACCACTCGCGAAACCTCACCGATCGCTCGACGCCACTCGTCCACGACATGCAGCACGTGAGCGACATGAGCTCCGTCGAACGAGGCATCAGCGAAGGGCAAAGCCGTCATGTCGGCCTGCACGACCCGATGTGCTGGCAGGCCCCGGCCGCGAGCTGCAGCCAGCATGCGCTCGTCGACATCTGCCAGCACGACGTCCAGCCCCGCAGCGTCGAGGGCAGAGGCGTAGATCCCCGTCCCGCCGCCGGCATCCAACACAGTTCCGTCGAACTCCTCGGCATACAGCGCCCGGAGGGATGCCCATCCGGCCTTCCCGATATCGCGCTGGTCATCGTGCGCCGCGATCTCCGCATGCGTGATGGAGCAATCCTCGGCTGCCTGTCCACCCATCTCGGTCTCCTTAGGGAGTCATCGCCCACGACGGTTCGCAGACGCTCCGGTGCGGCATCGCGCCCGAGCGCCCATGCGTCGTTCCGCGGGCGGTGTCTTTGCCAGAGTAGAGGCTCGTGCTCCCAGAGGGTTGACTGAAGCGCCCTGGGTTCCGTTCCGTGGTTAGACGGTCGCGGGCGCGGTCGTCGTGGGGCGAGTGGAGGCCGCTTCGACTTCGGCCGGGGTGCGGTAGTCGAGGGCCTCGTGGAGGCGCTTCGTGTTCCACCAGTTGACCCAGTCCAGGGTCGCAATTTCTACCGCGGTCACGGTTGGCCAGGTGCGGTGACGGTGGATGAGTTCGGCCTTGTAGAGGCCGTTAACGGTCTCGGCCAGGGCGTTGTCGTAGCTATCACCGACGGTGCCGACTGATGCTTTGACTCCGGCGGTGATCAGCGCGTCCGAGTAGGCCAACGAGACGTATTGACTGCCGCGATCGCTGTGGTGGACCAAGCCGTTGCTGGAGGCCTCGGCGCGGGTGCTCAGCAGGGCGTGCTCGAGAGCCTGCAGCGGCAGAACCTCGGTGTGCAGGCTGGCCGCGACGGCCCAGCCAACGATTCGCCGGGTGCAGACGTCCGTGATGAACGCGGTGTAGCAAAATCCGGTCGGGATACGAACGTAGGTGATGTCCGCGACCCAGAGCTGGTTCGGCCCGAGCGCGGTGAAGTCCCGCTAGACGAGGTCAGGGCGATGATCGGGAGCTCCCGAGGGCGTTGTCGTGAGCGCTTTGCGACCACGACGCACCCCTTCCAGGCCAACGACTCTCATCAGCCGAGCAGTCTGGTCCCTTCCGATGTCCCAACCTGCCCGGCGCATCGCCTGGTGCATCTTGCGATACCCGTAGACGCCGTAGTTCTCGTCATGGACCCTTTGGATCTCGCCGATCAGCACCTCGTCGCGGATGTCCCGGGCAGAGGCTGGGCGCTGCTTTGCGGCTCGATAGCCGCGAGAGGTGAGGAACCCACAGTCTGTCGCGCTGAGCACACGGCAGATGGCCTCGACCCCGAACTGATCACGGTGCACGTCGATGAACCGGATCATTTCGTCGTGGGGCGGTCGAGCTCCGCTGCGAAAAACGCCGATGCCTTCTTCAGGATCTCGTTCGCACGGCGCGCCTCGGCGAGTTCCCGTCGCAGTCGACGGTTCTCCTCCTCGAGCGAATCCTTTGGGCGGGACGCGACTTCGGTGGGACCGTAGCGGTTGCACCAGATCCGCAGGGTTTCCTCGCCGACGCCGAGCTGAGGCGCGACGGCACGGATCGACTGCGCTCTGGGACCGCCCTCGAGGGCGTGGCGGTCGTAGACCATGCGGACCGCACGGTCACGGAGCTCTGGGCTGAACTTCTTGGGCATACTCCGATTCTCCTTCGTGAGACTCGGAACGGAGCCCAGGGCGCTTCAGCCGTCGCGGCGTGGTCTTTGGATGGTTGGGTAGCGAGGCGGCGGGCGAGGTTCTTCTCGCGGCGGCTGGTGACCGCGCCCTTGCTGTAGCGCTCCAGCAGATCATCGAGCGCGGCGCCGGCATCGACATGCCGGTCACTCTGCCGGCTGAGCTTGCGGGTGTAGGCGGCCGCTTCGGAGCTGAGCGGAGCGTCCAGGCCGGGCGCATGCTCCCACTCCAGGTCGTGCCAGGTCCGGGTGTCGGGGTCCTGGAAGTAGACGGTGCGCACGTCGTCGCGGTCGATCACGATCGGCCACTTGCCTGCATGCGTACCTCCGTGCGGTGACCGGGTGCCGCGGTGGAGGTTGAGTCCGGGTCCGTCGTAGCGGCGCCCGTCGATCTCGACGCCGTAGTGCTGTATCGACCGCCAGGCGACGTCGAGGAACTCCATCCGTAAATCATCGCTCGCGGGAAGTCGTAGCACTCCGGCGGTGGCCATGCCGCGGGCGAACATCTCCGCCGGCGACAGCTCCACGTTCGGTAACAGCGGATCGCACAGACCCTGGTGTGTTGTGTGGTGGTAGATCCCGACCCATTCGCGGAGGATCGCTTCCAGCTCTGGCACGTAGTAGAACGCCTGGTCCTCGATGTGCTTGCCGCGGGAGTAGATGTCCGGGCCCTTGTACGCGGCCAGGTGCTCGAGCAGCTGCTGGCGCAGGGTGCGGAAGAACCGCTCGATCGTGGGCTTGTCCGTCGGCTCATGAGGGATCGCGGGCTGGATGTTGATCCCCAACCGTTGGCACACCGCTCGAGTGCGCAGGGAGAGATAGACCTTGCCATGATCGACCACGATCGTGTCCGGCAACGCGCCAGTCTCCTGCGCCAACAGGGTCTCCGGCACCCCGACGTACGGCGCTGGGACGTCTTCATCACTCGGCGGGCCCCAGGCCTGCGGGGTGACCACCTGGAACAACACTGCCGCGACGTCCTGCGCGGTGGTCGAGATCGGGCGGAGGATCAAGCCGAGAATGCACCGCGAGTACAAGTCCATCGCCACCGTCAGCTCGGTATTGATCCACCGGCCCGTGACCGGTTCCATCGCGAACACGTCCAGCGGCGTGGTGTCGAGAACGACGTACTGGCCCGGCCGATCCGGTCGCAGCCGACCCAGCACACCCCCAGGGCGTTCCGCCACCGAGCGCCGCTGCTTCGCCGCCCCGAACGTGTACCGACCCTTGTCCAACTCACGCAAGCGTTCGTAGGCGACGGTTTGCGACGGGACCGGAGCTCCGGGGTTCTGCTCCAGGTAGAACGCGTTCGTCCTGCGAAGCACGGTGCGCATCGTGGGGTTCGATCGGTCCGTGTAGGAGTCGAGCACTTCGCGGCAGGTCTGGTCCCATTCCGGGGCGACCGCGCGGCGGGAAGGCTGGAGCAAGCGAGAATCGACCAGGCCGGCGAGACCTCGCTCGACATACCGGGTCGCGCGGCGCCGAGCGGAGCGCGGCGAGATCTTCAGCTTCACAGCCGACTGCTCGTAGCGCTGCTCAAGCGGCACGTCGCTGAGGGTCAGCACGAGCTGGTTGTAGATCTCGGCTTCGACCTCGATGCGAGCTCGTAGAGCACTCGTCAGGCCGGCGAGGATGACCGCATCAAGCTCGGCATGCGGGCCTCCCTCGTGCGGGGGGTCGTCCAACGGTCGAGCCACGCCCACCAGAGCGGGCGCATGGACGCGCAAGAACCGATCGACGGAGCGCAACAAGACGGCGGACCCATCGATCTGCACGACAGTCCAGGCCGCGCCCTCGTACCAGAGCCGCGCCCCCACTGACGTATCCAGGCTCTCCGTGCTCATACCAGCACCTCGGCGGTGCGGTAGAGGATCGTCTCGGCGTTCACCGGCTGATGAAGATCGATCGTGATTTCTCCAGCCCACACGAGTGCGAAGACCGCTACGCGCCACATGCTCCTATCGCAGCTCGCGGGGCTACGAGCAAGGATCTTGCCCAGTGAGCTCTCGGCCTCGTCCAACGTTGCCCGCGCCTCTGTCAAATACCCCTCAGGCAAGCGGTCCGGGCGGCGGCCAACCGCCAGCAGCTTGAGATTACGAAGGACCGTGGGGTTGCCGCCGCTGAAGATCTCGTAACGCCATCCCTTGCTGCGGCACAACGCGCGCGTCCAGTCGAACTGGGCTCGGACTCGTGGCTTCTCGAGGAACGCTGCGGGCTTTACGTCGACGAGGGTGACCGTCCGATCCGAGTGGACAAGCAGCAGATCAGGCACGTGCGCACGCCGACTGTCACCGTCGCGCCCCGTGACCTGGAATGGCTGCGTACAGATTCTCTCGACGCTCGGGTCGTGGTCCGCCAGCCACAGTCTGTCAAGCTCCAGCAGGCTCTCGTAGACCAGCGTCCGATCGTTGGTCGCGGCCCAGAACAGGCCCGGGTAGCTCCGTTGGCCTCGGTAGGTCGGTGGCACCCGGATGGGCAAGCCCTCGACGATCAGATCGGCACGTGCTTCCTCCCACGTCGTCGCGACCTCGTCGCCAGCGACGGTGCAGTACCGGAGGAACACCTCGCGTCCGCCCACAGGTCCATCGTGCCCGTCTGACAGAAGAGCCGGAAATCTGACACGCACTGGCCAAGAAACCCGGAACTGGCCAACTTGCCCCGGAACCTACAAACGTGCCCTCCGTCACAGATCCTCACCACGGGAATGAACCCGCCAGGTTCAAGGTTGAGTGAGGTGTACTCAAGTTTGGACTTCTCGGATTGACAACGATCGCGACGGGTTCTCTACTTGAGTCTGTACAGCTCAACTCTTGCCGTCGGCCGCAGTGGTCGGCAGCGCATGAACCCGTTGCGGCGCATCCGCCGCAGAAAGGCAGGCACCCATGTCCCGTGTCGTCGGAATCGACCTCGGAACCACCAACTCCGCCGTTGCCGTCCTCGAAGGCGGCCAGCCCACGGTCATCGCGAATGCCGAGGGCGCCCGTACCACCCCGTCGGTCGTGGCCTTCTCCAAGCAGGGCGAGGTCCTCGTCGGCGAGGTCGCCAAGCGTCAGGCCGTCACCAACGTCGATCGCACCATCGCCTCCGTCAAGCGCCACATGGGCACCGACTGGAGCCAGGAGATCGACGACAAGAAGTACACCGCGCAGGAGATCTCCGCGCGCACCCTCGGCAAGCTCAAGAAGGACGCCGAGTCCTACCTGGGCGAGGCCGTGACCGATGCGGTCATCACCGTCCCCGCCTACTTCTCGGACTCCGAGCGTCAGGCCACCAAGGACGCCGGCACCATCGCGGGCCTCAACGTCCTGCGCATCATCAACGAGCCCACCGCTGCGGCTCTCGCCTACGGCCTGGAGAAGGGCAAGGACGACGAGCAGATCCTGGTCTTCGACCTCGGTGGCGGCACCTTCGACGTCTCCCTGCTCGAGGTGAGCAAGGACGAGGAGGGCTCGACCATCCAGGTCCAGGCCACCGCGGGCGACAACCGCCTCGGCGGCGACGACTGGGACCAGAAGATCGTCGACTGGCTGACCAGCCAGGTCAAGAACAAGGAGGGTGTGGACCTCTCCAAGGACCGCATCGCCCTGCAGCGCCTCAAGGAGGCCGCCGAGCAGGCGAAGAAGGAGCTCAGCTCCTCGACCTCCACCTCGATCTCGCTGCAGTACCTGTCGATGACCGAGAACGGTCCGCTGCACCTGGACGAGAAGCTCACCCGTGCCCAGTTCGAGGACATGACCTCGGATCTGCTCGAGCGCACCAAGGCTCCCTTCCACCAGGTCATCAAGGATGCCGGGATCAAGGTCTCCGACATCGACCACGTGGTCCTCGTGGGCGGCTCGACCCGCATGCCCTCGGTCACCGAGGTCGTGAAGTCCCTGACCGGCGGCAAGGAGCCCAACAAGAGCGTCAACCCCGATGAGGTCGTCGCCGTGGGTGCCGCGCTGCAGGCAGCCGTCATCAAGGGCGAGCGCAAGGACGTCCTGCTCATGGACGTCACCCCGCTCTCCCTGGGCATCGAGACCAAGGGCGGCGTGATGACCAAGCTCATCGAGCGCAACGCGGCCATCCCCACCAAGACCTCCGAGGTGTTCTCCACCGCTGAGGACAACCAGCCCTCCGTGGCGATCCAGGTGTTCCAGGGCGAGCGTCAGTTCACCCGGGACAACAAGCTGCTGGGCACCTTCGAGCTCACCGGCATCGCCCCGGCGCCCCGCGGCATCCCGCAGGTCGAGGTCACCTTCGACATCGACTCCAACGGCATCGTGCACGTGACCGCCAAGGACCGCGGCACCGGCAACGAGCAGTCCATCCAGATCACCGGTGGCTCGGCACTGTCCGACGAGGACATCGACCGCATGGTGAAGGACGCCGAGGCCCACGCCGCCGAGGACGAGGAGCGCCGCAAGAACGCCGACGCCCGCAACACCCTCGAGCAGCTCGTCTACCAGGGCGAGAAGCTGCTCAAGGACAACGCGGACAAGGTCTCGGACGAGGACAAGACGAAGTCCGAGGACGCCATCAAGGAGGCCAAGGAGGCGCTGGCCGGCGAGGAGACCTCCACCGAGGACCTCGAGGCCAAGCGCGACACTCTCAACGAGGCCCTGCAGGCCGTCGGCACCGCGATCTACTCGCAGGCCGAGGGCGCCGAGGGTGCCGAGGGCGGCTCCGACGAGAGCGCATCGTCCTCGGACGATGAGGACGTCGTCGACGCCGAGATCGTGGACGAGGACGAGGAGACCAAGTGATGACCGAGGACAAGAGCACTCCCGAGGACCCGCAGCGGCCCGAGGGCGAGCCCAGGTTCTCCTTCACCGACAAGCGCAAGGTGAACCCGGAGGACGGCACGGTCCGTCCCTCCGGGGCCACCCCGGCCGCCGAGGGTCAGGGCTCGTCCGAGCCCGTCGACCCGATCGACGTCGAGGCCGCGAAGCTCTACGAGCAGGCGGCTGAGGACGGCCAGAGCGGCGAGTCCGGTGCCTCGGCCCCGGCCGATGCCGGTCGCGTCGCCGAGCTGGAGGGCCGGGTCACCGAGCTCTCCGAGCAGCTCAAGCGCGAGCAGGCGGAGTACGTCAACTCGCGTCGGCGCATCGAGGCCTCGGCCGAGGTGAGCAGGGAGGCGGCCGTGGGCCGCGTCCTGGGCGCGCTCATCCCGGTCCTGGACGACGTGGAGCTGGGCCGCCAGCACGGCGACATCGCCGAGGGCACCCCGTTCCACTCGATCGCCCAGAAGCTCGAGGAGATCCTCGGCTCGCACGGTCTGCAGCGCTTCGGCGCCGTCGGGGAGGAGTTCGACCCGAACCACCACGAGGCCCTCATGCATGAGGACGCGGACGACGTCGAGACCGCTGTCATCTCGCTGGTCATCCAGCCGGGATACTCGATGAACGACCGGGTGCTGCGCCCGGCCCGGGTGGGGACCCGCGGCCCGGCCTGATCCTCGGATCAGCACCCCCTGGGAGACGCGGGGCTGGCGGGCCGGACCCGGCCGGCGGCCCCC